>JANODW010000437.1:0-10338 GCA_031412875.1 Pirellula sp.
GAGGGAAGCTTCTGTGTAGCGAGCGGGCGGTTGAGTGGTATGGGATACCGAGTCGAGCGAAAGTGCTTTGAGCGACTCGGACGGCTTTACGTCCGGCAGGAGTTTTTCCTTTTCCGCAAGTTCTGCTGCTGGATCATCGCTTCCCTCAACGTAAGCTCGCAAGAACCCTTCGAATTCGATCGACGTTCCGGTGGCTTGGAAGATGGCATTGTCTGCTTCGATGATAACGACGACGCGTTGTTTCCGTGCATCGGCCATTTGCGACGCGATGGTTCGCTTCCAAATCAATTCAAATAAACGAAACTGATCGTAATTGAGTTCGCCCTTGATCTTTTCTGGCAATTGAAAGGGGCTACCCGCAGGACGAATCGCTTCGTGCGCCTCTTGAGCATTTTTGACTTTGGTAGCATAGGTGCGTTCGGTCGGGTAAAGGAATTGGTCGCCATATTGAGATCGCACCAGTTCTCGCGAGGCGTCGACCGCTTCTTTGGAAAGGGTCGTCGAATCGGTACGCATGTAGGTGATGTAGCCGTTTTCATAGAGGCTCTGCGCAACCCGCATTGCGTCCTTGGCGGTCATGCCGAGCTTCCGGTTTGCCTCCTGCTGCAGGGTGCTGGTGGTGAACGGTGCTTTTGGGCGTTCTGTGTAGGGTTTGACTTCCACACTTCGTACTTTAAACGGTACCTTGGAGAGCCTGGCTTTCAAAGCGTCCGCGGACTCGGCATCCAATTGCAGCATCACCGGGTCCTTGAGCAGCCCTGTCGCTGTATCAAAATCCTTGCCCGATGGGATACGTCGATTGTCCACACTGACCAAGGAAGCTTGGAATTTTTCCTTGCCCCCGGTCTCCAAAGTGACATCCAAATCGAAGTAGGTCGCGGAATGAAAAGCCATCCGTTCGCGTTCGCGTTGCACAATCAATCGGACGGCAACGCTTTGCACGCGGCCCGCAGATAATTTCGGGCGAACTTTCTTCCAAAGCAGCGGTGAGACGTCGTATCCGTAAAGCCGATCCAGGATGCGTCGGGTCTCTTGAGCCTTCACCAGTCCCTGATCGATTTGGCGGGTGTTTTTAAGTGCGTTTTGGATAGCTTCTTTGGTGATCTCGTGAAAAACCATCCGATGGACTGGCACTTTGGGCTTGAGCACTTCCTGCAAATGCCACGAGATGGCCTCTCCTTCGCGATCCTCGTCGGTCGCGAGATAGAGGTCTTTTGCATCCTTGAGCGCTGCCTTGAGAAAAGAAACGTGCTTTTTTTTGTCTGGAGGGATGATGTAAAGAGGTTCAAAACCGTTGTCGACGTTCACGCCCAAGTAGCCCCAGGACTCCGATTTGAACTCGGCCGGCACCTCTTTCGCACCTCCAGGCAAATCGCGAATATGCCCGATCGAGGCTTCCACTTGAAAACCACTCCCCAAATATTTCGAAATCGTTCTCGCTTTTGCAGGAGATTCGACAATGACGAGGGATTTTTTCTCACTCATAAAAAATTTTCGGTTGGCAAGCGAAATACGGGAAACGTGATTGACTCGTCCGTGATTGTGGTACTCTACCTCACGCACAAGGGTTGTCACCGCAACGCCGGTCTTTTGTCAAGCCCCAAGAAGTGCGCTTGCAATGGAATTGCGTCAAACAGAGGAAATCCTACAATCCTTGTTTGAGTGCCTGTTTATTGGGCCGATTAACTCGAATGTCGACTACCAAGGATTGATTTGTCCAATGTCCAGCCCATTTGCAATTTTCCGAAAAAACCAGAAGCTTTGGATGGCTGGAGCCGTTTTCATCGCCATTGTTGCGTTTGTCATTTCGCCGATGATCGAGTATTTCTCTGGCTCAGGCGGACGGGGGCGATCGCGAAGCGGTTCCGCTAATCCCGTTCGCGCCTCTTGGTCCGGCGGTTCCATTCGACTTGACGAACTCAAGAGAGAATGGCAACAAGTCCGAATGGCGAACACCTTTCTTCGGAAGCTTGCCATGGAAGTTCGCGAGAAAGGTGGCACACCCAACGTGCCCGAGTTTGCTCCCGACTTGAGCTTGGTCGGTATCACCAGCGACAACGATTCCGAAGAACGGATCATCGAACGAAAAGTGCTGGTTGCAGAAGCAAACCGCATGGGAATCCATTTCGATGACGAGTCGGTCAAAATGTTTCTCAAACGCTTCGTGGATGGAAAACTCGACGGCGAACAAATCAAGAAAACGCTCAAGGTCGCCACCGATGCACAGATGAACCTGTTCGATTTCAATCGATTGATGCGAGAGGAATTAGCCAAAAACGAAGTCCTGCGGCTTGCCGGCACAGGACTCCGATTCGAAGATCGTCGAGAATCCCGAACCCTCTCTCGCCCCGCATTGACCACACCCGGAAAGAATTGGCAAGATTTTCTCAAATTCAACCGCGCTGCAAAAATCCAGGCCTTCCCCGTTTTTGTGAACGACTTCGAATCGCAAGTCAAAAACAAACCGACAGAAAAAGAAATCCAAGACATCTACAACGAAGGCAAAGGGATCACTCGCACCCGACGGATGATCGCAACCCAACCCGCGTTCATGCGACCCAAAACCGCAATCTTTGAATATTTGTCGATCGATGTCGAGAAAGTCATCACAGAACAAATGGCACTCGTCTCGGAGGAAACCCTCCGGACGGAATACGAACGACGCGTCAAGGAGAAACAATTCCGTGTACCCATCGCGGAAGAAGCTGTAGGCACTCCCACAGTGCCTGCGAGCCCAACGACTACCCCTGAAGGTGAGTCCGATCCGACGCCCGCAAAACCGAATGCCGACGCAGCAACACCGGGAACAGCAACACCGGGAACAGACAAGCCTACGGAAGGAACGCCCACCGACAATAAGCCCACCGACAATAAGCCCACAGTAGAATCGACCGACAAACCCAATTTGCCGCCCGTGCTTCAAGCGCCCAAAGACAACGCCTCGCTAACCAACAAGACTTCGAACGTTCGACTGGTCTCCTATCAAGAGGACAAGCCGGCACCGGCTGTCTCCGCCCCAACCCCGGCGACCGAACCCGCTGCAGCACCGGTACCAACGGCACAAGTACCCCCCGCCGAAACCGCTGCCCCAGCGGTCGCGACGGAACCGTCACCAACAAACCAACCTGCTTCTTCGCTCCAAATCTCGCCACCCAAGCAGTCGGACTTGAGTCCTGGCTTGCCCCTTAATCCATCGGACATTGCGGAAAGCAAACCGATGCGGACCAAGACTTTCGAAGAGGTCAAAGATCAGATCGCTCGCGAACTAGCGACCGGTCCCGCGATGAAAGCCATCGACGATCGCATGGGTGAAATCGTCGGCTTGATGAGTATCTACCAATCCGAGGCCCGCGCCTATCAAGAAGCGTTGCGAGAAAAGATTAAGAATGTCAAAGCTCCTGATCCACTGGATTTGTCGAAGGTTGGACCGGAGTTTGGCTTTGAGTATGCCGTCACGGACTTGGTGGATCAAGAGTCCATCCAAGGTACCCCCATCGGAACTTCCTTTGTGATGCAGGGCCAAAGGAATCAACCCTTTTCCTTCGCAGCCCTGGTCAATGCTTCGGAGGGTTTCGGAGAACTTCGAACGCCTATTATCTCCCTCGGCTTTACAGGTGGAAGTCGCCGCTACCTCTCATGGAAAATAGAAGAGAAGCAGCCGCTCACTCCGTCAGTCGACAGCGTACGGGATCAAATCATTGAAGTGTGGAAAAAACAACAGGCATTTAAACTGGCCGAAGCCAAGGCGCGTGAGATGGCCACGAAAGTTGGTACTTCGTCTCTCAAGGATGCGTTGTCCACACCGGAAGAGAAGGCTCTCGTTTTGGAACCGGCAGGCTTCACGTGGTTCAACCCCATGTTCGCACGCCGAGAAAGCAATCTTCAATTGAGCAACGTCGAGCTCCTGCAACCTGTCGATGACGCGTTCATGGAGGCCGTCTTTTCATGCAAACCCAACGATACCGTCGTGGCTGCGGACAGCAACAAAACCGTTTATTACGTTGTTCAAGTGCTAGAGCATTCTCCCGACGTCAAGACGCTGTACGAAAAGTTTGCGTCGGCGCCGTTCGAAGGTGTTGCGACCGTTTCCCAATTGGAAAGCGATCGAGCGCTCCAGCCTTGGTTCCAAAACCTACAAAAGCAAATCGGCTTTCGGGGAGAGTAAAACCCTTTGCAGCCGAGCACGCCCGTTCGATTAGTTTGTTGGTAATTCGCCCTTGGCGACAATCAAAAGGATTCGATTTCATGTCGCACACAATGGTGATTTTTGGAGCCTCCGGTGACTTAACCAGCCGGAAGCTCATACCCGCCCTCTACCGGCAATTCCAACGTGGGAGGTTGCCCAACCCAACGCGTATCGTAGGCGTCTCGAGAAGCGCTTTCACGTCGGAGCAATGGCGGACGCAACTCGCTGAGACCACCGAGAAGTACGTCAAAGGAGATTTTCACGCGGAGACTTGGCAAGCCTTTTCGCAAAATGTTTTTTACTTGCCAGGCGATATCGGCAACGAAGAGGACTTTCATAAACTGAGCGCATTCCTGACCGAAGTCGAGGGTGCGCAGACGACCGAACGGGTCTATTATTTGTCGACCATGCCACAGCTCTACGCGTCGGCAATCGCCCAATTGGGCAAGGCAGGCTTGAACCTCGACAAAAACGGGCATCGCCGAGTCGTTATCGAGAAGCCGTTTGGAACCGATCTCGCATCCGCAATGGCTTTGAACGAATCGATTCACCAGACGTTCCGCGAAGACCAAATCTATCGCATCGATCACTACCTCGGCAAAGAGACTGTTCAAAATATTTTGGTGTTCCGATTCGGCAACACTATTTTTGAACCGCTATGGAATCGAAACTATGTCGATCACGTTCAAATCACCGTAGCCGAAGAAGTCAAAGTCGGGCGCCGAGGTGATTACTACGACAAGGCTGGCATCCTGCGAGATATGTTTCAAAACCATATCCTGCAATTGATGATGGTCACCGCCATGGAGGCACCCGTTCGCTACACCGGCGAAATGGTTCGAGACGAGAAAGTCAAAGTGCTACAAAGTGTTCGTCCCTACAAAGGCAGTGACTTCGCAGAGTTTGGAGTGCGAGGACAATATACCGGTTACAGCGAAGAACAAGGTATTCCCGACGATAGCCAAACAGAAACCTTCGCCGCCCTCAAACTGTACATCGACAATTGGCGCTGGAAGGGCGTGCCGTTCTACCTGCGAAGCGGCAAAGGGATGAGCTGCCGCTCCACGCAAATTGTGATTCAATTCCGCGAGCCCCCGCACATGCTGTTCGGGGAACGCAAATCGTTTCGGCCCGAAGCAAACAAAATTGTTATACAGATCCAGCCTGCCGAAGGCTTGCAATTGTATTTCCAGTCCAAAGTTCCAGACTCGGACATGAAGCTGCGATTGAGCGAACTGGATTTCAAATTCGATACCAGCGGCAAAGAATTGCCCGACGCTTACCAACGCCTTTTGCTGGACGCATTGATCGGCGACCCGGGTTTGTTTGCGCGAAGCGACGAAGTAGAACAGGCGTGGCGCATCATCGACCCAATCATTTCCGCTTGGAAAAGCCCGGCCGCTCCCACGCTCAATCCCTACGAACCCGGAATGTGGGGCCCAGAACAATGCGCCGAATGGATGCACGCCCAGGGCCGAAATTGGTTCGACGTTTGCCCCATATTGCACTAAGGCGACCGGCAGGCTGACCCCGAACGAACAAACGGATGGGACAAAGGTCCCATCCTACGGTAGTAATGATCCTGCCGCTCGTCTAAGTCTGGGAAATCACCCATTTCCTTGCGGGGGTCCTCCATCGGTCGCAGTTCCGTGGGCAGGATTGACGAAACGTTCAAAAAACCTTACGTTTTCCAGCTCGTTTCTGAATTTCAAACATTTACGTCGACCAAGGATTTTACGATGGCACGCACTGGAGCAATAACGTTCAAGGGAACCCCAATGACACTTCTTGGAACGGAGCTCGCCGTCGGTAGCCCCGCTCCAGACTTCACCATTCATTTCTTTGAAGGTGGGCTCAAGACGATCACACTGGCAGACCTCAAAGGAAAACCTACGATCATCAGCGTGGTCCCCTCGCTCGATACCGGCGTCTGCCAAATGCAAACCAAAAAGTTCAATGTCGAACTCGGAGCGATGGGGGACAAGATCAACGCCTTGACCGTGAGCCGCGATTTGCCCTTTGCCATGAATCGCTTTTGCGGTGCAGAAGATATCAAATCCATGAAAGTAGGCAGCGACTACCAAAACGGCGGATTCGGAATGAGCTTCGGCTTGATGATCGACGAGTTGAAGCTGTTGACCCGTGCGGTCTATGTCCTCGACGCGTCCGGCAAAGTCGTTTACGGCGAGATCGTTCCCGAAGTGACTTCGGAACCAAACTACGCTCCCGCGATCGCAGCGCTCAAAGCCTGCATGTAACCCATCGCCACTGCGTTCAGCAGAGCCTGCACTGCGATTTGGTACAGGCAAAAATACTGAGCCACGGGCGCACACGTGTTACGGTTTACGGCAAATACGATTGTCGCGACTAGCGCCCGATGGCACTCACACCAGCGGCAGGGCGCAAGCCCTCCGGTCAGGACCTGTAAAGAACCTCTGCCATCTCAGCCGCGACACCGGAGGGCTCGCGCCCTACCGCTACGGCTGTCCGACCGATTTCTCTAGTTTGCAGTTGCTAGCGCCACGCCGCTGGTTTCCCCATCCGACGATTCCGACGCGATGGTCTGGTAACTCTCTACGGGAGGGCAGGAACAAACCAAGTTGCGATCGCCGAAGACGTTGTCGACACGACCTACCGGAGGCCAATACTTGACCCGGTAGTCCATCGAGGGGTCGGGGCAGACGGCTTCTTGGCGAGTGTAAGTGCGAGGTGTATCCTCTGCCAGGATTGCGTCTAGGGTGTGAGGCGCATTGTGCAAAGGGTTATTGTCTGCCGGCCAAACGCCTGCCCGGACCTTTTCGTACTCTTGGTAAATCAAATTCATCGCTCGGCAAAATCTCTCAATCTCGTAGAGCGATTCGCTTTCGGTCGGTTCAATCATCAGAGTCCCGCCGACGGGGAACGACATCGTGGGGGCATGGAAGCCGAAGTCAATCAAACGCTTGGCAATGTCATCGACCGAGACGTGTCCGTCGCTATTCATCGGGCGAGTGTCGATGATGCACTCGTGAGCGATCAGACCTCGATTGCCGGTGTAAAGGATCGGATAATTGCCCTTCAATCGATGTGCGATGTAGTTCGCGCTGAGGATGGCAACTTGGGTCGCACGCTTCAATCCGGCGGCACCCATCATGCGAATGTACATCCAGGAGATCGGCAAGATACTGCCGCTGCCAAACGGAGCAGAGCTCACGATCGGGCCTTTTCGAGACTCATGGATTCCGTCTTTGGGAAGGAACGGAGCGAGATGGGCGCCCACACCGACAGGACCAACGCCGGGTCCTCCACCACCGTGAGGGATACAAAATGTCTTGTGCAAATTCAGGTGCGAGACATCGCTTCCGAATTTGCCTGGTTTCGCCAAACCGACGAGCGCATTCAAATTGGCCCCATCGACATAGACTTGACCGCCTGCCGCGTGAATCTTTTCGCAGACGGACGTCACTCCTGCTTCGAATACTCCATGCGTGGACGGATAAGTGATCATCACTGCGGCGACGCGTCCCGGATAGGCCGCGATCTTGCTATCGAGGTCCACCAAGTCGACATTGCCCGATGGGTCGCATTTCACCACCACAACTTGCATGTTTGCCATTTGCGCGCTGGCAGGGTTGGTGCCGTGAGCGCTGCTGGGGATCAAACAGATATTGCGATTCATGTCCCCTCGCGATTCGTGATACTGTTTGATCGCCAATAGGCCGGCGTATTCTCCTTGAGAGCCCGCATTGGGTTGCAAGGATATTGCGTCGTAGCCAGTGATGGTGCACAGCATCGATTCCAATTGATCGATCATCTCGCGATAGCCCAACGTTTGATTCTGCGGAGCAAAGGGGTGGATGCAATTGAATTCGGGCCAAGTGACCGGCGTCATCTCGGTCGCTGCGTTCAATTTCATCGTGCAGGAACCGAGCGGGATCATGGCGCGATCCAAAGCGATATCCATTTCTGAAAGGCGACGGAGATATCGCATCATCTCGGTCTCGCTTTGGTATTGATGAAATACCGGTTGCGTCAAGAAGCGGTCGTTGCGAAAGCACTCGTCAATCAATGTGCTGGTCTCGGATGTCGCCAATGCGGGACCACCCAACACCTTCAGCAACGCGATGAGATCTGCTTCGGTCGTCGTTTCGTCCAGCGAAATACCGATGCGGTTCGCGTCGATTTTGCGAAGGTTGTAGCCTGATTGAACGGCAGATTCCATGCATCGATCGGTATTCTGTCCCGTGATCACCGCGAGGGTATCAAAGACATTTCGGCTTTCTACCTGCAATCCAAGGGCTTCCAGCGAGCGGAGCAATCGCATGGTCAAACCGTGCACTCGCTTGGCGATGGCTCGCAACCCATCGGGGCCATGGTAGGCTGCGTATAGCGTCGCCATGATGGCGAGCAGCGCTTGGGCGGTACAAATATTGGAGGTCGCTTTTTCGCGTCGGATATGTTGCTCGCGAGTTTGCAAAGCCAGTCGAAACGCGGGCTTGCCATGCGAATCGATCGATTGCCCGACCAATCGACCGGGCAACGTTCGTTTGAATGCATCCTTGGTCGCGAGGAAAGCAGCGTGCGGACCCCCAAAACCAAACGGTACACCGAAGCGCTGCGAATTTCCAACCACCACATCGGCGCCCAGTTCTCCGGGCGACTTCAGCAACGTTAATGCCAAAAGATCGGTGGCCATGACCACCATGGCTTGATTCTGGTGGGCGCCATCGATCAGGTTTCGGAAATCTCCGATCGATCCATCGGTTGCGGGGTATTGGACGAGGGCAGCAAAAACGTTGCTCCAGTCCGCGACTTCCTGGCGTTGGTCAAACAACTGAACTTGAATGCCGAGCGGTTCGGCCCGCGTTTGTATCAACTCGATCGTCTGTGGGTGGCACAGGGACGAAACAAGAAAGCGATTTGCATTGGACTTGTTCGAGCGTTGGCAGAGAGTCATCGCTTCCGCTGCCGCCGTCCCTTCGTCCAACAACGATGCGCCGGAGATGTCCATCCCTGTCAATTCGCAAACCATCGTCTGGAAGTAGAAAAGCACTTCCAATCGTCCCTGGGAAATTTCAGGCTGATAAGGGGTGTAGGCGGTATACCACGCTGGATTCTCAAGCACGTTTCGCTGAATCACTTTGGGAGTAAACGTCCCGTAGTATCCCTGGCCAATGAAGCTGCGCAGGACTTTATTCTTATTGGCTATCTGCCTCAATTCATGAAGCGCCTCTTCCTCGGTGATGCCCGGCAACAGATCCATCGGGGCCAAGTCCGCAATGGTGTCCGGCACAACCGCTTGCGTCAGCTCGTCGAGCGATTGGTAGCCAAGCTCGGACAGCATCAGTTGGATCTCGCTCTCGCGCGGACCAATGTGTCTAGATACAAACGGGGACAGACGAGAAGAAACGGATTTGTTCATTGGGAGACCAAGCCTTTCGAGGAGCAAACGGAAACGGCGGCTGGGAAAAACGACCGCAAAAAATCGCGGTAATCGTTCTCATCCTTGTTCGCCCCTCTGTCCTGTTACCTGAGAGATATCGGCATTGAGCCTTTCCCCTTCGGTGGATTCCATCGCCGCCAATTAAGACGACTGAATCGCTCTCCAGAGACGATTTTTGTGCTGGCGGTTCTTTTTGCCTGAGCGGTTCAGGGCCACTTTGCGCCTTCGGCGTTTCGAATCCCACTCAACGCGAGTGACTCGAAAACTCTCCCACCAGATCACGATCGTGCAAGCATTCTATTCTGACTGAACACCCCCTTTCAATACAAGACGAGCGCGAATCGGCATTCTTCACGCGATTTCTTTATAGCGTTGAAGCGGAAAATCCGTTACATGAGACAAAGTCAGAAGAATGTCGAAACTTTTTTCAGTTTAGCATGCACACAATGACAAACCACAAATTGCCCAAACCCTCGCGCCATCTTTGGCGGAGCGTCCTGATGGCGTTTTTTCTGGTGATCAGCTCGCCAATGCAGTCGTTTAATGCTGGCTCGATTGCCTTTGCGCAGGAACGGAGTGAAAGCCTCCTAAGCCGAGCGTTCAAGAACCGAGACAATTCCAATTTGCAAACGGCCGTAAACGAAAATTTGAAGCAGACGCTCTCCTTGAACCCTGCGACCGAAGATCTTGCCAATAAAGTTCTTGGCGGGCCGGACGCTTGGCTCAGTCC
>JANODW010000438.1:0-3733 GCA_031412875.1 Pirellula sp.
CCCGACTAGGGGATGCCGCAGGCGCTGAAAAAGGGGGTTACGTATTGAGCGACTGCGCCGGGAAGCCCCAAGCGATCATCATGGGGACAGGAACGGAGATTCCTATCTGCATGAAGGCGCAGGAACTGCTGGCTGCCGACGGGATCATGACACGCGTCGTGAGTCTTCCGTGCTTTGAGTTGTTCGATGATCAAACCGAGGAATACCGAGCGAGTGTATTGCCAAAGGATGTGACGGTGCGGGTTGCGTGCGAAGCAGGAATTCGCCAAGGTTGGGACAAATACATTGGTACCGATGGCCAGTTTGTTGGGATGTGCACCTTTGGCGCGTCCGCCCCGTTTGATCAACTGTACAAACACTTTAAGATCACTGCGGAGCAAATCGCTTCGCAGATCAAATTGATGAAGACGTAGACTGTGTGAATCTAGCTTGGGTGGATCGAGACCTATGTTTGTCGTTGCCGTGGAATTCGTGATCGAAGAAGAACATGTCGAAGATTTTCGACAGCAAGCACTCCTGCAGTCGCAGAACTCGTTAAAGCACGAAGAGGCATGTCGTGTCTTTGATGTTTGCAGCGATCCGGAGTGCCCGACAGACTGGTTCTTTTACGAGGTGTACGACGACCGCGCTGCGTTCGATCGCCATCGCGAGACAAAGCACTTCGCCAATTACACCGCCGCCGTGACTCCCTGGATCGTTTCGAAAGACATCCGCTTCCTAGAACGCGTGTCATAGCGACAAATGCACGCCGCTGGGACCGGTTACACGAAGAAAGCCAAATGGCACTCCCTTTCGTAGCGGCAGGGCGCGAGCCCTCCGGTGTCGCGGCTGCTGAGATCGCAGTGATTTCTTACAGGTCCTCACCGGAGAGCTCGCGCCCTGCCGCTAAAAAAACGCAAACGCAAGTGAAAGGGAGTGCGGTGGGGAGTAAGCGACCGAGCCGGATCAGGTTGTCGGCGTGGAGACGTCGGATTGGCTTTTGGCCAACGCATTGATTTGGTCGACAATGTCGGAACCCAGCCGCAAATGCATCGCTTGAACGCTATCGAGAATCTGTTCTGGACGCTTGGCGCCGACAAGGGCCACGCTTACGCCAGGTTGAGTTAGCGTCCAAGCGATGACCAATTGTGCGACGGTGCATTCGAGGTCGTCTGCGATCAGCCGCAAATGGTCCAGGACGTTTTGCGCGCGTTGCCACGCTTGGCCTTGAAAGATGGGATAGGTCAGTCGGCGATCCTCCGGATCGAAAACATGATCCCGTTTGAGTTTGCCTGAAAGCAGCCCTTTCATCAGGACCCAGTAGCAGACCAGAGCGATATTGTTTGGCATGGCGAAGGGGAGGAGCTCTTCGACGGCATCCTGTTGGAACAGGTTGAAGTACGGTTGGATAGCGACAATCGGGCAGACCGAGGCGAAGCGGGCAGCAAGATCCTGGTTGACATTGGAGACCGCTGCGTAGCGCGCCAGTCCTCGCTCGCAGATTTTTGCAATCGCCGCGGCCGACTCTTCGATCGGTACCGCAGGGTCAGGGCAATGCAGGTACATGACATCGACATAGTTCGTGCCCAGGCGTTTCAAGCATTCCTCCGCGTGAGCGATGAGGGTGGCCGGACGCCCGTCCACCACGCGTTGCTTTTTATCGTTCCAATGGGTTCCGACTTTGTGTGCGATGACAACCTTTTCGCGATCGCTTCGCAGGGCTTGACCGAGCAATTGATCGCTCCGGCCATCGTAACCGTAGGAATAGGCAGTATCGAAGAAGTTGACACCCTTCTCAAAGGCGGCCCGGATCGTGGCAATGGAAAAAGAATCGGTCACCTCTAGGGAGCTGATTCCCGACATTGGCCAACAGCCTAGGCCGACCTTGCTAACAAACAGGTCCGAAGAGCCAAGTCGGGTGAGGTGAGCAGAGTCGAACCGGTTGGACATAAAACGCCATGGCAATGGGTTGAGAATCGTGGGGAAACCAAAGAATCTAAGATTGTACTCGTTCTGGAGCGGATGACAGTAAAGGACTATTGCTATATGCTTTTGAGAGACGCTACTGAGTCCGAGACTCCCGTTCCCCCTCAATCCATTCAACTTCCCATGACCGAAATCATTGTTCCGTCCGTTGGCGAAAGCATTTCCGAAGTCCAAATAGGACAGTGGCTAAAAAAGGAAGGGGACTGGGTCGCCGCGGGTACCGATCTGGTCGATTTGGAAACCGAAAAGGCATCGGTGCAGATTTCGGCTCCAGAGGATGGGATCCTGGTTAAGATTCTAAAGCAAAGCGAAGAGTTTGCAGCGGTAGGCGATGTGATTGCCTCGTTTCAACCCGCCCCGAAAAATGCGGCTACTCCGGTGCCGGCTACTCCGGTGCCAGCCGCTCAGACTCCGGCCGCTCCGGTGCAAGCCGCGCCCGGCGCAGCACCTGCTGCGGCCGTACCGCCTGCAACACCGGTTTCGAATTCGGAATCGCCGGCTGCTGCTCCCCGCGTTATGCCAGCGGCGCAACGGATGCTCGATGACAACCAGCTTCGAGCCGGCCAAGTGCCCGCGACTGGCCCTGGCGGCCGACTTTTAAAGGAAGATGTTGCAAGGTTTGTTACGCAGGCCGCTTCGACGGCCAGTTCGATTGCGATGGGCGCTGGCGTTGCTGCGACTGCAGCCGCATCGGTAGTCGGCAAAGCAGTTGCGAGCGTCACCAGTTCGCCAGCGGTTTCCCCTGCTCCCGCCGCCTCAACCCAATCCCTAATGCAATCCGGCACACCCAATCGCAGCGAAGAGGTCAAGCCGATGAGCATGATCCGACGCACGATCGCGACCCGTCTGGTCCAAGCCCAACACAATGCCGCACTGCTAACGACATTCAACGAAGTCGACATGCAGCCAGTCATGCAGTTGCGAACCAAGTACAAAGATGCCTTCAACGAAAAGCACGGGGTAAAACTGGGGTTCATGTCCTTCTTTGCCAAGGCCGCATGCGAGGCATTGCGAAGATTCCCGTCGGTCAATGCAGAGGTTCGGGGTAACAACGTTGTTTACCGAAATTACTGCGATATCGGCATCGCCATCGGTGGCGGCAAGGGGCTCGTGGTTCCTGTTCTTCGCAATGTCGAAAAAATGGGCTTTGCGGATATCGAACGCACCATTGGTGAATTTGCAACACGAGCGCTGGCCAACAAGCTGATGCCGGACGACCTGGAGGGCGGTACCTTTACGATTAGCAACGGTGGTATCTACGGATCGTTGCTTTCGACGCCGATTGTGAATCCGCCACAGAGCGGGATCCTAGGATTGCATTCGATACAAGAGCGTCCGATCGCTCTCAACGGGCAAGTCGTCATTCGTCCGATGATGTATCTGGCGCTCACCTACGACCATCGGATTGTCGATGGACGAGAAGCCGTCACTTTTTTGAAAACGATCAAAGACGTGATCGAGGATCCATCGCGATTGTTTTTAGAGATCTAACAATCGCAGACACTCCTCTGCTCGGAGGAGCCGAGTCGAACGCGAGGGCTTCATCCTTTGTTCCGTACGCTTACGCACAGGCCCAGATCGGACCTGGATAAACAGGATGAACAGGATAGATTCCTGCATCCTGTGCAATCTAGTTACTAGGCTCTGCCTAGTAACTCAATGCAAGCGAGGCTCCGCCTCGCCGAAATGCTTCCTTCGTCCGTGAAACGCCGGAGGCAGGAGCCTCCACGGCAGTGCGTTCCCCGGCAGAGCCTGGGAACGAGTAGTC
>JANODW010000439.1:0-8830 GCA_031412875.1 Pirellula sp.
CCGAGTTGAACTTGCGCACGACCACCACAACCGAGCTTTCATTGCTTCTCGCTCGAACGAATCGAAGCGTATCCACCAATTCCACTCCGGGCATCGCTTGAACTTTTTCGGTGAGTCCGTAAGGCATGTCCGCCGATTGCCCACTGTTCATGTCGGGCATCGCCGCGCGAACGAAAAAATCGCCAACGATCGAACGCTTGTACCAATCCTCGACGTTGCCGATGTTGTCCAAAATGGTACTTGCCATTCCTAGCCCAGTCCCCATCGCGATGAACACGATACCGATGGTCAACGAAGAGCGACTGCGATGCCTCAGGATCTGGCGTCGGGCCAACATGCCTTCGGTTTTCAGAAAGAAACCGAGCAACCACGCAACCCAAGCAGTCAAATCACCAATCAACGCTGGGAGTAAAAACACCATCCCAATCTTCATCACCATGGTTCCGAAGACCACATGCCCCAAATCGATGACCCGAAGGATCGCTAACGCTTGAACAAGCAGCCCGCTAATTGTCAGCGAGCCGCCGAGCACGAACCATCCAACACGCGACGTTGCAAAGTCCCCTTTGGCAATCACCTTCATCGCTTCCGAAGGAGAAAGTTGAGCCGCTCGCATCGCCGGAAAAAAAGCCCCCAACAACGAAACCGCCAACCCGCATACGATCGCGAGAGCATAAGGCCAAATCGACCAAGGACTCGGCGGGATCTCGATCTGCAGTAGCTTCGATGTCGAAGCGCGCAGGATCGAGGCGCCGAAATTGCCGACGAAGCATCCCAAGAGCGTTCCTAGGAGCCCTAGCCATAACCCTTCTCGAACGATCATCCAAAGCAACTGCCTGCGCGTTGCACCCAGCGATCGCAGAATTCCCAACTGGCGGCGACGCTCTCCTACGTTCATCTGAAACGTGTTGTAAATAATGAAAGCGGAGATGACCAATGCAAAGGCCGTCGCAAGCCGAAGCCCCTGCTGGATCGCAACCGTGCTCTCATCCGCTACCTGACTTCGCAGGGTCGGTTTGCGCACGCGTAATCCTTGGGGAAGCATTGCTTCGATCGCCTTTTCCACCTCGTCTACCTTGGCATCTTTGTTCAATACCAATTGCACCGCGTCAAGCTTCCCTGTCGATTCGGTCCACCGCTGTACCGTTCGCAACGGAGCGAGGATCAAACCCGATTGGATTCCAGCGCTGGCATCGTTCGGCTTGACCAGACCCACGACTTTGGCGCGTTGTATCCAGCTTTTGGAATTCTTGGTGAGGAACTCGACAGAGCTGCCCACGGTGACCTTTGCCGACTCCGCGAAACTCGAATCCATCAATATCGAGGCCGCGTCAGAACTCTCGTCCAACAAGTCCTTGCCAGATAAAAGCGTGTAGCTGCGTACCTGTTTGTCCAACTCCGGAACGACACCGAGCAGTTGAACGCGATACCGCTTAGGACCTGCTGGCGTTGCGGGATTTGCTGGCGCAGTGGCGTTGGACGGTGTGGGATCGGACGAACTGAGCGTGGGAGTCTGCTGATCCTCTGCGCGCCGTACGGTCATGTTGCTATACCGTCTCAGGATAGGCGATGCAATTTTTACGCCTGGCAGCTTTGCGACCGGTTCCAAAGGTTTGCCATCGAACGAGGCACCGCCGACGGCTTCGATTTCGAGCGATGCGTTCCCGGTCACCGCCCGCACCATTGCCATTTGCGCGAGCTTTGCAGAATCCGATGCCAGATAGGTAGCGACGATCGCGGACACGCCGATGACAATGCTCAACAAAGTCAAAAGGCTGCGGGCAGGCCGACTGCGTATCTCGCGAATAGAGAGTCTTCTCAACGGCATTAGCGATTCCCCTCCGAGAGAATCGCTGGATCGCTTGCAGCTTTTGCTGGCACTTGTGGGAATTGCCCCGAGCCTACTTGAAACGCTTGCAAATTGGCTGCGAACTCGCCTTGCGGGATGTCTCGCTCGATATTTCCATCCCGAAACATCAGCAATCGGAAGGCGGATTTGGCGACGTTGGAATCATGCGTGACCATGATGATCGTTTGCTTGGATTCCAGGGCGAGATTGCGAAGCAACTGCGTAACCCGCTCGCTTTGTCGCGAATCCAAGTTGCCGGTCGGTTCATCGGCCAACAGGATAGCAGGCTTAATCGCCAACGCCCGGGCAACAGCCACGCGTTGCTGTTCACCGCCCGAGAGCTTGGCCGGTATGTGATCCGCTCGATGTTGCAGTTCCACCCGTTCCAGCGACTCAAGGGCCCTGGTTCTCGCCGAACTGCGATCGACGCCGTCCAATTCCAAAGGGAGCGATACATTTTCCAGCGCGCTCAATGTCGGGATGAGATTAAACGCTTGGAAGACAAACCCAATTTTGCGACGTCGCATGATGGTGCGTTGGTCGTCATTTAAATTGGCAATATCGACTCCATCGAGGATCACTTGGCCGCTGGTCGGGGGCTCGATCCCGCCGATGATACTTAGAAGCGTGCTTTTCCCGGAACCCGATGGGCCCATGACGGCGACGAATTCGCCGCTCTCGATGGTCAGATCGACCCCTCGCAACACTTCGATTGCGATGTCGCCAGTGCCGAATTGCTTATGTAGGTTGCGCGTCGTGATAATCGGCATTCGTAATTTTCGATAAGATGGTGAGGGACGTGCGGTCGCGCATTATAAACCAATGAAACCTCGCTGATACCCCACCCCTCGGTTGGCCTTCACGCGAGCGTTTTTTTCCCTATTAGAGGTACCCCTAGGTGCGAGTTTTGATTTCGGGCGCAAATGGACTGTTGGGCAACAATCTCGCAAGATTGGCATTAGAACGAGGCATGGAGGTCGCTAGCATCAGCCGTTCCGATCCCAAAAACCCGGCGTACGAGGGTTTGGAAATATCTGTTTATCAAGCCGATTTAGCGGACCGAAGCAGTTTGAGCAAAGTATTTGAGCAACCGTTTGATGTGATTCTCCATTGCGCAGCGCACATCCACCTGGGCTGGAAATTTATTGAAGACAGCATGCGAATCAATCGCGACGGTACCAAGCTGCTGCTTGAGGAAGCACGGAAACGGGGAATTAAATTCATTCATGTCTCTACCGTAAACACCTTGGCCGTCGGCTCGAAAAATCGCGTAATCGATGAAGGCAGTGCCGGGGACGGCAGAATCCCATGCAACTATGTCGTGACAAAAATGGCTGCAGAACGCCAAGCGGTCGAGGCGGCTGCAACCGGCCAACATGTTGTCATCGTCCACCCCGGTTTCATGCTCGGACCTTGGGATTGGAAGCCCAGCAGCGGCCGGATGATTCAAGCGCTCCAAGGATTTGCGCCCCTGTCGCCATCCGGTGGATGCTCGGTTTGCGACCCTCGCGATGTGGCAGAAGCGATCCTCAACGCAATCGATCGGGGCGTATCGGGCCGTCACTACATTCTCGCTGGTGAAAACATGATGTACCTGGACCTCTGGCGACGTATCTGTTCGGCATTGGGTAAAAAGGGCCCCATCACATCGATGCGAACACCTGCACGTGTTGTCGCAAGCTTTGTCGGTGATGCGGTCAGCAAATGCATCCGTGGCGAAACCGATATCAATTCTGCAGCCATCGCAATGGCTTCGCAGACGCAATGGTACAACAGCCGACGCGCGATCGAAGAACTCGGGTACCGACCACGGCCCGCAGACGAGTCTATCCGCGATGCCGTACAATGGCTGCGCCAACACCATTTGCTAAAGGCGAACACCCATGGGAAATAGTCCCCTCAAACAACTCCGTATCGCGTTGCACCGAAACCTAATTCGCTTTGGGATCGATGTGCGAAAACGACGAGCCGATCGAAAATTGCTCGAACAAGTCATCTTTCCCGAACTATTAAACACGCCCGGCTACCAGCGAATTCTCTTCGTAGGCTGCGCCTGGTACACGTTGCACTACCCCCGCTTTTTTCGCGAACGCGAATTCATCACGATGGAGATCAGTCCCGACGAAGCTCCCTACGGAGCAAAAACGCATATCGTGGACTCTTGCGAGAATATCGATCGCCATTTCCCAGCCAATCATTTGGATGTCGTTGTATTCAATGGTGTCTACGGCTGCGGCTTGAATGCACTGGATCCCATCAATAAAACCTTGAATGCAATCCACCACTCGCTGCGTGACGATGGACTCTTTATTTTTGGCTGGAACGACTTGCCGCACATGGCGCCCTACCCTATCGCGGAACTGACCGGTCTCCACGCTTTCCAACCCTATGCGTTTCCGCGCATCAACAAGACCATCGTCGAATCGGATGCAAAAAACCGACATCGCTTTCATTTCTACACCAAGGAATCGACATGACCCCAGACGCATGGGATGCACTCGAACGGGCCATCGCACTGGCAGTCCATGCGCATCATGGCCAGCGAGATAAAGCGGGACAGCCCTACATCTTGCACTTGCTGCGGGTGATGCAATCGGTCGACGACCCCATCGCAATGCAGGCAGCCGTGCTCCACGACTATATCGAGGACGTCGATGGCACCGTCCTGGAACTTCGACGGCACTCCATCGACGAGCAAGCGATCCAGGCAATCGAGCGATTGACTCGCTCGGAACAAAGCACCTACTGCGAATACATTATCGCCCTCGCCCAAGATCCTGTGGCGACACGCGTGAAACTGGCCGACCTAGCGGACAACTATCGCATTGGTCGCGTGGCCTATCGAAAAGAAAACCAAAACGAGGACGCAAAACGGATCCAGAAATATGCGTTGACCTACCAGTTTTTGACGCGTGCCATCGATGAACGCGAATATCGATCGCGCATGCAAGGTCTGGAATGATTCTCCTTGCTTGCTGAAAAACGCTAATCCTTGACCAACTGGTCCGAAATGCGACTCAGCGCGGCGATGCAGGTCGCGATATGCGAATCTAATTCGACACCGAAATCCTCCGCCCCGCGCGTGATGTCGGATCGGTTGACCGCGGCAGCGAAGTTTACGTTCTTGAGCTTCTTGCGAACACTCCTGGGCTCAAGCCCTCCGAACCGCTCCGGACGAACCAGCGCGCATGCGACCAGAAATCCGCACAGCTCGTCGCACGCATACAACGCTTTGTCCAAACGAGAAACGCGAGGAGTGTCGGGCAAGTAGTCTGCATGAGACAGGATAGCATACACAACATCCTCGGATACCTGCCTTTGACGCAGGATTGCACTCCCCTGGGTCGGATGGTCCGGGGGATTGGGCCAACGCTCGTAGTCGAAGTCATGCAGCAACCCAACCATGCCCCATTTCTCAACATCTTCACCCAATGCCATCGCATACTCGCGCATGGCCGCCTCGACAGCGAGCATATGCCTACGAAGCGATTCGTTTTGAACGTACTCGTGCATCAACTGCAACGCTTCGTCGCGATTCATACGGCTTTCCAAGTCACCAATTTGATGTTGCACTCGCGGACGACGCTGATCTGCCCATCCACATTTTCGAAAACGATCCCCTCGAAACCCAGACCATCGCAAATCTTACTTGCTTTCTCTTTGGAACAAAAGCCAACGCGTTCGATGGTCTCACCGCTCAGCAAATGCACTGTTGCAATGCGGCTTCGCGACTTTGTCGCTAGACAGGCGGCCTCCTTGAGATTCTCCGTATCGCTTGCGTTCTGGACTACAGTCTGAACGTCACTCTGAGCGTCACTCTGAACGTCACTTTGAGTTTCACTCTGGACTTCGGCCAGGGGCTTTTGCTTGGCCGCAGCCAATCGGCTGGCAAACTTGCCTTTTGCAACCGGTACGTTCGCGAGGGACCGAGCATCCTTTCGAACGCGTTGACCGTTTGCCTGCCGCGAAGCCTCTGACCTGCGAGCTTCGTTGGGTGCCATTTGTTGGAGGGCGCTCGATCGCTTTTTCTTGCTGCGGGCTCGCTTGAGATCGGCCCCGCTACGACTCTTTATCCATAAGTCTATCCAGGACATGCTGCGAAAGAATAGAACCATGAAGACAATGGTTCCTACGATCATTGCAATGCATGCTCCAATCAGTTGCACGATTTTGTACGCGTCCATATTCTTGCTGCAAATCTCTGAAGGGGGTGATGCATCCGCATTCTCAAAGGAAAAGAGCCGTTTTCGGCAACTTCAATCTAGTCCCTCAAATCCAGACAGCAAGGGCTATAGGACAGTCGCAGTGCATCCGTTCAAAAGCAGTTCTTGTCCGGACGCAAAATGGCTGCGCTTGATATATGCAAGCGCTAAAACGTTGCCATTGGCTGGCGGGCTGGCAGCCGAACAAACCGAACCCACTTCTTTGTCCTGGGCGTAAACGGGTGTGGCTGCACTCGGGCACGCGTTGGATTGGACAGCCAGCCGGACCAGTTTTTTTTGAATCTTTCCGAGCATATCCAGCCGAGCTATGGTCTCCTGCCCAAGGTAACACCCTTTGTTGAACGAGATGGCGGTCTTGTCCCGATCTACCTCTTGTGGCAAATGGCGATCGTCCACATCGACACCGTACCAAGGCCAAAAAGCCGCGATGCGATTCCAGTCCCAAGCGCTGCGGTGGGTCATATCGCTTTGCACCAAAGCATCTCCCAATCGCAGGAGGATCGCTTCTGGATTGCAAACGGTCGGAACCAAACCAACGATCGAATCGGGCCCTATCCAAGGCGCGCTGAGCAGCAATGTGTCGCGTCCTTCAAAGGCGATCGAGGTCGCATTCCAAGCGACGGGCACTTTTTCTATCTCGACCGCAAACGCAGCCGCGGCGCTCGCTCGGTCCGCAAAAAGCCAAAACTGAAAGTCGCTGCTCATGTCGGTGAGCGTTGCGTCTTCGCGAATGATGTAACGATCGAAATGGGGTACGAGCTTACTTCCCTGGTCAGGAACCGTCACAAAGTAAGCTTCGCCATGGACGGACAATGCGATACCGTGTCCAAACGTGCGGCCCTTTCCATCGGTAACGAAGGTCTCGAAGGCTTGTCCATCTGCAAGTTTACGAAGGTCCTGCGTGCATAGGTTGTTGAATACCTTGCAACGATCAGCTCCTTGGAATCGAACGACGGTTCCTAAACCTAATTGAAAAACGGAGGGCATTAGAAATTCACACAATCAATGGAGTCAATGTTTGGTTACCCGCAGCGGCATGTAGAGGCCTCAAACAAGCGAACGCATGTCTGTCACCGCCCCATTTTTGCAGCGCAACGGCAACCGCACCAGCGTAACTAAAGATAGTCGCCTTTCGCTCTGCGGGATGTCTTTGCAGTCTTGCTGAAAAACCGGACGATGAGCGTTAGTATAGTCGCATCACGGTCTGGAAATCCACGTCGAAGATGACTCCCCAACTCGTGTTGGGAGCGACTTCCAACTCTTCCTTGGTCGTTTTTCCGGCCTTGGTCTTCCATGCCACTTGGTACTTGCCAGGAGCGAGGTCGAGTCGCATCGCATCCTTGGGGTCTTTGGCACCTATTCCTGCTGGAAGCTGCATGGTCTTGCCCGCAATCGTTACTTCGATTGGCTCATTGGATAAGTTCCCTAAGAGTGCCAATGCTTTGCCTGCGACAGCAACCATCTTGTCTGCTTTGGCCGCAGCAGCATTTTGAACCGTCATCGCGATGCCGGTCGCGGTCCCGTTGGCGGACAATCGCACTTCCAAATTCCCGCTTGGATTGGCATACGTTAAAACATTCGCTGGCGAGTTCGGCGTTTTGGATTCTTTGTACCCTCGCGAACCAAGTTCTTTCCTGTAAAACGCTTCGACACTTTTCAGCGGGGCTTCGATCGAGGCTTCGACTTGCTTGAGGTACTTCGTCCCTTCAATCGACTTGCTGTTGCAGTTTTCAGGAATGGGGAATTCGTATTCTGAATCCGCTGTCAGGTCCATCGTTTTCCCAGGCGACATGGGTTTCGCATCGATTTGCAGTGCGGCCTGATTGACGAGTGCTTCGAACGCGAACGTGTCATCGAGCATCTTCATCGGCTTGTCGAGAACGACCCGCCCTTGAAATTTGCCGTCTCGATATCGGACCGTCGATCGGATATCGCTCGCATTGGTGCTAATGGATCCACCCGACACGCCGGCGTTGATCATGACGTTATTGCCGGTGATTTTCATTTCGATCGTCGGTCCGCTTTCGAACCCACCGATGTCGTAGATACTCACGCTGGCGCGACTGGCGAGCATCCGTTTTAGTTTATCTTCGTTGAGGGGCTTGTTGCTAAAGAGAAGCACTTTGGTTGAGATACCATCCTGAACTTGATTGTATGCCAATAAGTGCTTGAGCGTGTATGTTTCTTTGTTGGTTTTGATAACGCATTGGCTCGCCTTGATGGCCAGATCGTTCGGGGCCACAGGGTCTTGATCGTCGGGGGCAACGAATGCGATCGGATCGGATGGAGCTTGCGTTTCCACGGGGGAGGCGTCTTGGGCTTTGAGGCCTTTGAGAATGCCTTCTGCTTTGGCTTGCAGGTCCGCTATATTGGCTTTGGGTAGACCTGCCCCACCGTTTAGCGAACCGAGCGCCTTCTTCATTTCGAGATCGATTGCTTTGGTAACCTCGGACTGGATAGCGTTGATCTGGATATCGACATCGCTTGGGGTGGTCGGCTTGAGCGGGGCGGGTTCCTTGGTCGCGACGCTCTCGACCTGATTCTCTTTCTCGCGATTCTCTTTCTCATTGCTTTTGGGATCGGAAAGATCGGGCATGGCCACACGTTCCAATGCAATCAAATTCCGGTCTTTTTCTGGAACCAGCTTTGCGATGATTCCCACTTTGGGACCGGACGAGATCAGCAGGCTGGCGGCATCGCCATTGCGAAACGGCTCTGCGTTTCGCAATTTCCAACCAAAGCCTTCGCTGGATTTTTC
>JANODW010000440.1:0-3603 GCA_031412875.1 Pirellula sp.
CGACTGAGCAGAGTGGCGGTAAACAACGCATCTGTCTCTTCCTATTTCACGAGGTGTTCTATGCGACGCTGTCTTCTCGCCCTCTTGGTTGTTCTGTCGCTGTTTTCTAGCAGCGGCCAAAGTGGAACGTTCATCGTCGCGTCCGACGCGGCACAGATTCGATTGATGCTCGAATTACGCGCTCAACAGTTCCTCAATCGAGCAACCTTCGGCGCTAAGGACTCTGAGATTGCGAGCCTCGCGGACTCTATGGCCACTCTCGGCATAGAAGGGGCATGTTCGAAATGGATCGACGATCAATTTGCCCTGCCGACCACCTTCCATACGCAGACCATCAAAGACTTTATGGCGGCCGATGGAATAACGCTCTACAACGACAATGCCAAAAATATACTTCGTTATCGGTACCACGCTTGGTGGCACAACGCGATCACCGCTCCAGACCAATTAAAACAGCGGTTGGCTTGGGCGCTCATCCAAATCTGCGTGGTCGGCGAAAGCGGAAACAACTTCAATTTCGTCGAGGTTCCCACCGAAGCGCCCAGCAAACCCTATTGGTTCGGAATGAGCTCGTATTACGACATGCTGCTGAACCGGTGCGACGATCGATATCGCGATGTCCTTCAAGATGTCACTTACCATCCGGTCATGGGGGTCTGGCTAAGTTCGCTTCGCAATCCCAAAGGGAATGCAACCGTTGGGACGTTCCCCGATGAAAACTATGCCCGCGAAATCATGCAACTGATGTCGATCGGTTTGAACGAACTGAACTCCGACGGCACCTACAAACTGGATGCGAACGGGGCAGTCATTCCGACGTACAACAACGATATCATTCGGGACTTCGCAAGGGCCTTCACGGGATTGAACTACGCCAGCGGCAATGGCACAAGCATCTATACAGGCTACACCAATTATGTCGACCCCATGATCATGACCAACAGCGCCCACGATACGGGTTCCAAGAAGTTGCTCAATGGTCAAACGATCCCCGGAAATGCAAACGGCAATATCGATATCACCGCCGCCCTAGACAATATCTACGCACACCCCAATGTGGCACCTTTCATCAGCCGATTGTTGATCCAACGACTGGTGCGATCGAATCCCTCCAAAGCGTACATCGCGCGGGTCGCAAAGATATTTACGGACAATGGATCCGGTGTCAAAGGTGACATGCGTGCCGTCGTCAAAGCCATTCTCGTGGATAACGAAGCTTGGGCATCGATTCGAATGACCCGTCTGCGAAGCCCCACACGATTGGTCGTCTCGGCTGCTGGTACCGAGTATGGACGCATGGTCGAGCCCGTCGTCCAATACGCAAGCTTCTTTCGACGCTACGGTGTTCCACCAACCGATACAAGCGGCCGATTCTACTTGAATGCAACTCCCGGCACTTGGAATCAATCCCCCTATCGATCTCCCTCCGTTTTCAATTTTTACTTGCCGCATCACCAACCGTCCGGTGGGCTTGCAACCGCAATCGGGTCCAGAAACATTCCCAACGAAGATCTCTTTGCACCGGAGTTCCAACTCCTGACGGCCGTTGTCGCCAATGCTTGGCAAAACAGATCGCGTTCAGACGTCATCAACGAGTACATCGACCAGTACTTGTTTACCACCGGAACAACCAACACCAATACGCGACTGACCTTTGATTTTTCGAAAGAAAAAGCAAAAGCGGTGAGCCATACCGGGTTGGTGGAGCACCTCGACAACGTGCTGTGCAACGGGACGATGACCGACGACTTTCGCACTCGGCTGAGCGATGCGATCGCAGCCAAAGTGGTACTATCCGCGACCCCCACCGCAAACCAATTGCGAGACCGAAATCGCGGTGCCATGATCACGGTCATGAACTCTCCTTACTATCTCATCCGATACTGATCGTAAACGTTCTTCACAGTCAGCATCCCCTTTTCTGCAAAATCAAAGTCCATCTCGGTTGAGGAAATTTGCCATGTCAAGAAACTTTTCTTCGTTTGATCCGATTCTAGAGCGAGATAACTTTGCACGGCGCAGAGCGTTTATGAAGTTCACGGGAGGATGCGCGGCGCTGGGATCCACCTCGGTTCTCTCGCAACTGCTGAACTTGCAATTGACCGGTTCCGCGTACGCCCAGGGTGGCGGCGGGTCCGACTACAAAGCCATTGTGTGTGTGTTCCTAAACGGGGGTGCGGACACGTTCAACATGCTGACCCCCTACGAAAACGCCGAACACGCGATTTATACGACGGTGCGATCCACCCTCGCCAAACCAAAATCCGAACTGCTCCCCATCCCTGTCGATATCGCAGCACCCGGCGGACGCAAACTCGGTATTCACAATGCCATGCCTGAAATCCAAGCGCTCTACAATTCGGGCAAAGCTGCGTTTCTCGCAAACGTCGGCAGCTTGGTCGTCCCCACCAATAAAACCAACTACAACAGCGGAAGCGCTGTAAAACCACTCGGTCTGTTTTCACACGCCGACTTGATCCAACACTGGCAAACTTCTGTCCCGCAATCGCGATCTCAAGCGAGCGGCTGGGGCGGGCGCATGGCCGATCTCCTCACCGCTGTCCACAATCCCACCGACAAGATCTCAATCAATATAGCGCTCGGATCACTCAATGTGTTCCAAACCGGCAATCAAGTGGTCCCGTACGTCGTAAGCTCATCCGGCGCGACGCTGCCCGGTGGCTATTCACGCAGCAATACCACCGGCGCAAACTACGATCAAATCCACAACACGGTCATCAATGGCTCATCAGGCCTCAATGGGATCTACCCACCTGCCGACAGCGCGTTGGGCGCTCTCTATAGCGACCTGCTCCAACGCACAATGGGGCGATACAAACGACGCAGTATCGATGCCGCCCAAGGATTCTATGACAATACCGACAACGCAGGAACCGGAAGCACCGGCGGAGTCCTGCCCACAAGCATCAGCGGACCCTTTGACGCCATCAGCGCAGACGCAACCATCCCAGGCTCCCTCAAAGGCTTTGCAGCCAATCTAAGCATGGTCGCTCGCGTCATCCGAGCCCGCACCGCCTTCAGCCAAACGCGACAAATATTCTTCGTGTCGCTCGGCGGCTGGGATCACCACGACAATCTGCTCACCAGCCAAGCGTCCATGTTGCCCGGTCTGAGCAAAGCACTCAACGCTTTCTACAACGCCACCGTCCAACTCGGCGTCGCCGATAAAGTGACCACGTTCACCGCCTCGGACTTCGGTCGAACCCTATCCGCGAATAGCACCGGGAGCGACCACGCCTGGGGTGGCAACCATATGATTATCGGCGGTGCGATCGGCGGGGGCAAAGTCTACGGATCCTATCCGGAATCCCTCGCTCTCAACGGCGACTTGGATCTCGGACGAGGACGGCTTATCCCTACCACCTCCGTCGACGCTTACAATGCCGAAATAGCAACCTGGTTCGGGATCCCAAACAACTCCATGCTCACCGATATCCTGCCCAACGTTCGGAATTTCTACCAAGAAGGCGCCTCGGCCAGACCCGTTGGATTCCTGCCCGCGGTTTAGCTTGCTATTCCGCCGCAGTCCCCGGACGTTTTCTAACCAAGCAGCAGGATCATAACGACCGTAGGATGGGACCA
>JANODW010000441.1:0-13784 GCA_031412875.1 Pirellula sp.
CCCTCGAGCTCTTGCTTGGGCACCAACGCGGCAAGACGACGATCGCGTTGCACATTTGTGCGCAAGCTCAAAAGGCTGGCGGCATCGCAGCGATTATCGATGCTGAACACGCGTTTGACCCAAGTTGGGGAAAGAAGCTTGGCGTCGAATTGGACACATTGCTGGTTAGCCAACCAAGCAGTGGCGAAGAAGCGATGCAAATCACCGAGATGCTGATCAAGAGCAATGCGGTAGATGTGATCGTGATCGACTCGGTTGCCGCGTTGGTGCCCAAGCAAGAGCTCGAGGGGGAGATTGGTGATTCGCACATCGGACTCCAAGCGCGACTGATGAGCCAGTCCATGCGTAAGCTCACGGGAGTGATCGCCAAGAGCAAAACCTGTGTTATCTTCATCAATCAAATTCGCGAGAAGATCGGTGGGATGTCCTACGGTTCACCGGAAACGACCCCTGGCGGTAGAGCCCTCAAGTTCTATTCGTCGTGCCGGATCGATGTCCGCCGAATCGGACAGCTCAAGGATGGCGAAATGGTGGTTGGCCAACGCGTCAAGACGAAGATCGTCAAGAATAAAGTTGCACCTCCATTCCGAATCGCAGAGTTTGACATGATGCACACCTGTGGCATCAGTTTCGAAGGGGACCTCTTGGATCTCGGTACCGCGCATAAGATCGTCAACCGGAGCGGTGCTTGGTTCAAGTATGGTGACACCTACATTGGCCAAGGAAAAGAGAAAGCTCGCAATTACTTGGTCGAAAACAAAGAGGTCGCCAACGCGATTCGGGACGCGATCATCGCTTGCGGTGGCTATGCTGGACCGGAGGGTAAGCCCGAAGCCAGCGAAGTCGAACAAGAGGTCGAAGCGGATTCCTAAGGCGAGTCGCGGTGTGAAAGATACCAGCCGTAGTTTGGGACCATTGTCCCGAACTAACAAACGGACGGGAAAAAGGTCCCATCCTACGGTAGGATTGATCCCGCCGCTTGCCTAAGAGTTTTGGGTGGGAATGTTTTGTCTCAACGGGTTCGGGGGCCGACCCCGTTTTGGGTTTTCCAAAAGCCGCCGAGGGCATGATCGAATTGGAGTCGAGACGCCGGCTGAGCCGAGATGATTTTTCTGTCTTCGTAGACCGTTCGTCCCCCAACGAAGACTCTTTTCGGCCAGCCTTGCAGCGTCTCCCCGTTCCAGGGTGACCACTTGGATTTCGTAAATTGCCGATGGTTTTCGATGGTCCGAATTTCATTTGGGTCTACGAGAACGAGATCGGCATCGTAACCGACTTCGATGCGTCCTTTGCCCAAGATACTCCAAACGCGGGCGGGCGCATCGCTGGTCCAGTGTGCGATTTGTTCCCAGGTGCATTCGCCGCGTGACGCGCGATCCAGTAGCAAAGAAAAATAGTTTTCGACAGCCGGCAAACCGCTGGGGGATTTTGGGTACGGTTGGTCCTTTTCTTCGAGGGTGTGCGGAGCGTGGTCGGTGGCGACCACTTGGATGTGTCCATCCAATAGCGCCTGCCAAAGTTTTGTATTATCGGATCGGGTTTTGATAGACGGGTTCATTTGGATCAACGTGCCCAAGCGCGCGTAGTCATCGGTATGAAAGTGCCAATGGTGTGGGCAGAGTTCGGCAGTGATGAGATTGTCGTGTTGGGTCAGAATTGGGATTTCGGCGGCGGTGCTCACATGCAGAACATGAAATCGATGCGAGTGACGTTTTGCGAGATCGATTGCGCGACGAGTTGCGATGACGGCAGCTTTTTCGTCGCGAATCTTGGAATGATCTGCGACGCTCAGATCGGTTCCTAGCCTCATCTGATTCTCTCGTACCGTGGCTTCATCTTCGCAATGGGCGCAGATAGGCAGAGTTGTTTCTGCAAAAATCCTCTCGAGGGCTTCTTGATCATCGACCAAGAGGTCGCCGGTACTCGAACCAATGAAGATTTTGATGCCCGGTACTCCAACGGCGTTGGCCAAATCCTTTGTGTTGTCCGTCGTTGCACCGATATAAAAGCCGAAATTGACGATGGCTTTGGAAGCGGCTAATCGGTATTTGTCCTCGATGAGGGCTTGGTTGATGGCAGCGGGTTTGGTATTGGGCATTTCCAAAAAGGAGGTGACGCCGCCTGCCGCGCAGGCTTGCGATGCTGTTAGCAAGTCTTCTTTGTGGGTTAGGCCTGGTTCGCGAAAATGCACTTGGTCATCGATCAGGCCAGGGAACAGCACGAGGCCTTGCGCGTCGATCACTTCGTCAGCCGTCGATGAAGGCGCCGCATCGATGCTTGCAATGATACCGTCCAGGACCAATACATTCGTCAACGCGCGTCCCTTGGGAAGGATGGCCGTTGCGTTCTTGATGAGGAGCGAGCGAGGCATGGACGATCCAGTATGAGGAGTAAGGATGCACTACAGCGAGTAAGAACGTATACTGAGTCGCATGTTAATTTAACCAGATTTGATTCATGCAACAGATGGGGCCCCATTCGTGTCCAATTCATCGAGATCCTTTTTCACGGTGCTGGGTTGGGTGCTGTTCAGTGTTTCGACGGGAGTCGGATGCCAAGCGCAAGAGGCAAGCAAGGAGAAAATTTCGGCGAGGTCCTTGGACGGATGGCACGAACGTGTGGAAGCCGCTCTCAAGGCCGATAAAGCAGACGAAGCCTTGCGGGAAATGGATGAAGCGATCAAGAGATTCCCAGACAATGCACAGCTTTTGATCATTCGCGGGTCCCTGAAGTTTCGGAGTGGAAAGATTGCCGAATCCATCGTCGATTTTGATAAAAGCATTGAGTTGAGCCCCTCGAGCAAACCCTATTTATGGCAGCGCGGGATCGCTTTGTACTATGCGTCGCGATATCAGGACGGGCTCGACCAATTTGAAGTCCATCGCGAAGTCAATCCGAACGATGTCGAAAATGCTTTTTGGCATTTTTTGTGCAACGTTCGGATCAAAGGACTCGAAGCTTCGCAAAAAGAGGTGCTTTTAGCAGGCTTCGACCGACGGGTTCCTCTCATGGAAGTTCAGAAACTGATTCAGGGAAAAATGTCGCCCGAAGAAGTGATCGCGGCTTGTGAAAAGAGCAATGCCGGCGTGAGCGGTCGATTCTATGGCTATCTCTATCTTGGTCTGTACTACGACGCGATCCAGGACAAAGGGAATGCAAAACGATGGATCGAAAAATGCGTCGAGCAAAAGATGGACGGCTACATGGGGGATGTTGCCAAAATCCACCTACAGTGGCTTCAGAAACCCAATCCAAAATGATTGATCTCTAAACATGTTGACCAATTTCGGAGATGGGAATGCCCCGCATGCTGCTGCGTAGTTCGCGATAGCGCTTGCGTAAGTGGCTCATCCAAAGTCCTAGATAAAGGTTCCCGACGATGGAGAACAGCAGTAGGAAAGGCAGGACACTTTCTGGTGCATGCGCTGGGTCGTTGCCCGTACCGGTCCCGCTAGTCCCATCAGTCCCGCTAGTCCCAGTGGTTGCGCCTTGCGCGCGTGGATTTGCTGCTCCAGCAAACGTCGTTGCGGGGGATATCGTTGGGGTTAATGTCGAGCTGGGAATTGTGGGGAATTGGTTGGATCGAAAGTCTTGGAGCGTTTGCGTTGGAACGCCTTGATTCTGCGTTTGTGCCATCAAAGGCGGTTGGATGTAGAAGGAATTCGAGGGTGGTTGGGCGAGATTTGGCTGACCAAAGGAGTTTGTTGAAGCGGCAGTGTTGGGCGGGTATTGAGGTGGATTGGAGTTGGTGGCCCCTTGGGGGTATGCATTGGGGGTGTAGTTCGGATTCGATCCTGTGTTGGAGTTTTGACCGTTGCCGAGATTGTTTCGGTAACCTTGGGCTGGGTCGTTGTTTCCGTATGACTGCCCCGTTACGGCAGTTGCATAACCCTGCCCGGTTAGGTTTGATCCATAGCTGGATGGGTTTATAGGGTTTGGGTTCGCGGTGGAACCCGAGGCCGGATTCAAGTTGGTGTTGGAGGTATTGTTTCTAAAAATATTGAGTGGTTGTCTCGCAGCTTCGTCGCCGAAGGGGATGTTGTTCTGGGGTGGACCCAGGTTTTCGGGTTCGCTTCTGGCGTTGCTGTTTGGGTAAAGTCCGGAGCTTGCACCCTGGTTATTGGATAGCCTTTGTTTGTCCGCCAAACTGTTTTGGGTCGAGGGCATAACGGGGGAATCCAGAGAATTGCCGGGGGGAAAAAGTCCGGAATTATTGCCGTTTTGTGAGGCATTGGTGATGTTGGAACGGCCGTCGATTTGAACAGTGCGATCCAGGTTGGAAATCATGGGCGGGGGATTGGATCGATTGTCTGCTTGCTTTGGGGGTGGTGGGGAATTGGGGAGTTCGCCCGTCCCGATGCGTAGGATGATCCCTTCCAGATGATTCCGGCGGTCGATGGGAATCGCTTTGTAGAGTTCATTTCCCTGTTCCCCTTTACCGAATTCCACCAGCGCGGCGGGCGGAATTTGGATGACCATGCAGTATTTCCCGTACTGATCTAAGGCATAACCGTCTTTGCACAGCGAGCTTGGGTCGACGGCAACACCGCGAACAGAGCCACCCGCGGCCGGTGGATAGACGGGCGGATCGTTTGGGCCCTGAATGAACAGGGATAGGAGCAAAAGGATTAGGTGACCGTTCATTCTTCAGCCTCTGTGGCGACGCTCCCGAGGGGATGTTCATCTGATATTCGCTTTGCCCGGACAGCAATGACTTGGCAATGATAGAGGAACTGGTGGAACGGCGTAAATAGAAATAAGGGAGCGAGGTGAGGTAAATTCCTCGTGCTTCGGCCGGATGGGCATTTTGCGTTGCAGGCCCAGCAGAGAAAACGCAATTTTTTTATATCTGCCGGCCATTTCGTGGATTTTTTTGATGGATGGAACTTCTTGAGGGAATTCAGCTCTAAAAATCCACATTAACGGAAAAACTGTTAGGGACGGCACATTCACGCGAAATATGGGGTGAATAGGTAATTTAGGCTGTCTGGGCAAGAAGTGGATTGAAAACCGACCGATTGCCAAGTACCCTCACAGTACGGGAGTTTGTATCGCCTGTTCTGGCGGTGCAGTTCCTTTCCAATGCTTTACCCTTCTTGATCTTTACGGTGGAAGAATCGATGTCCGTTTCGCCAATTCGTCAGGCTCGCAATTCAATATCGCGAAATCGCAGTTCAAAGTCGGCTAAACAGGGCTGGGTGAAGCGAATGCTTCGTCTTGAGGCGCTGGAGCAGCGTCAATTGATGGCCGCCGACATTATGCCGTTTCACAATTCCCTGGCAGCAGCGGATGTGAACGGCGACTTCTCGATTTCACCGCTTGATGCTTTGGTTGTCATCAATCGGCTTAACTCGCAAGGGTCAGGCTCGTTGGCTGGCCAGACTCGAGTCGACGCCGCTTCCTTTGTGGATGCAGACAACGATAACAGTGTGACCCCGCTAGATGCCTTGATTGTGATCAATGCGATCAACAACGGCGAAGGGGTGGGCGAGCAGGCTCAGGTTCGATATAAATTTTTCTCGGTGAACGCCGATGGCACTGCCGGCACCGAGCTTACGGATCCAAACCCCGGGGACGGGATTCCCGAAGCCAATATTGGACGTGGCGAACGCATTATTGTCCGCACCCAGATGCTGGATCTGCGGTCCAGTCCGCAAGGGGTGTTTAGTGCGTACCACGATTTGTCGTACACCAATGCGGATGGAGCTCCGGTAGAGAAACTTCAGTTCCAGTGGGGTGAGTACAACCAGATCGATATTGCAAACACCTTGCGTGGTGGAACATTTACGATTGCATACGGATCGGAAGTGACAGCGCCCATCGCACCTGCATTTTTCACGGGGGGTGGCGGAGGCCAGATTTATGACGAGGTAGGCACGGCAGTAAATATCCGCAACGCGCTTCAAGCATTGCCATCTATCGGTGCCGGCAATATTGCGGTTAGGAATTTGAGCAGTGAGTCCACGTTCCGTTTTGGTGTGAACTTCATCGGGAACTTGGCGCACACCGACGTTGCAAATGCATTGACCGTTGGCTCCAACAACCTTCTCGATGGCAGCAACCAACCCATCGCGTTGACGATCGGGCAAAACAGTGCCGATCCTAGTTTGGATATCGTTTCGGCCGTTGCGAGAAACAACAACCTAAACAACGATTTCAGAGACGGAACCGGTCAGACCGTTCCGGGCGTGAAGTATATCAATGGCCCAGATGGTCGATTGAAGACTCCGGTTGCCAACTCGCCGACACGCACGGTGACCCTCTTGGGAGGCTTTGCAAATAAAAACAGACTCGACATTCGGGAAGCATCTAGCTTCGTCAACGTCGTCGATACGTTGTTCAAGGGTACGGATATTGGAAGGATCAATCTAAGCGGCGACACCTCTCCTCTTCCTGGGCCTGGTGCCTCGGGCGACAACCTCGGCATTGCCCTGTACGGCGGATTGGCTCAGTATCTGACTTCGTCGGTGGTTCTGTTGCCATCGGGCATCATCAACATTACCGATAAGTTGACTGCGGTTACCGATTCGATCACCGTTGCTGAAGATTCGGGTTTGACGACGACCAATGTGGTTGCAAACGATATCAATGCTAACGGACCGCAGTCTGCGATCCAGTTGGTGAGCGTCACGCAGCCAAGTGTTGGCGGAACGGTCACAATCAATGGCACGACGAACATCTCGTTCACACCAGCCCAAGATTATTTCGGACCAGTTGTCTTCACGTATACAATTCGTAACAACGCAACACCGACGCCTGACACGGCGACGGGGACCGTTTCGATCAACGTGACCGCCGTCAACGACGCTCCGAACATTATTGGAACGCAATTCTCAGTGGCTGAAGATGCAGCAACACCGCTTGCGATCACTCCCACGCAGATTTTCAATCCTGGACCAGCCAACGAGAGTGACCAAACGATCACGCTCAGCAGCCCCGGAACCACGCCAAACGGTACCGCGACGATTGTCGAAGGAAATCTTAACTTCACTCCGGCAACAAATTTCTTTGGCAGTGCGATCTTCACCGTGACCGGCACCGACAGTGATGGCGCTGCGAGAGTTGCAACACTGACCGTCAATGTCACTCCTGTCAATGATGCACCTGTTCCGTTCAGCGGTACTCTGTCGGCAGTCGAAGACGCGTCGCTCGTTCTGATCGGTACGGGAGCACCCACCGATCTCATTTCAAGCTCCAACCCAGGACCGGGTGAAGCGGCTGGACAAAGCGTTCGATTGATTTCCATCCAGAGCCCAACCGCTCAGGGCGGAACCATCACGACTGCCAACGGCGTCACAACGTACCGGCCCGCTACGAACTTCTTTGGTTCCGACTCGTTCACTTACACCATCTCCGATAATGGTTCTCCGGAACTGACAGCGATCGGGACGGTTACAGTCAATGTATCGGGGGTCAACGATGCTCCGATTGCTGTAGCCGACACTGGCGAAACCGCTCGTTTCGTTGTACTGGGTATCAATGTTGCGAATCCACTGGCAGTCATGCGAAACGACAGTGCGGGACCATTTGAAGTCAACGACACGATCACCATCGTTTCAGTGACCACTCCGAGCATTGGATCGGCAACCGTCAACGCAGGTGGAACGGCCGTATTGTTTACGCCTCCGACCGGTGCATTCAATACCACATCCACGTTCTCGTATACGATTCGAGATGCCGCCGGATTGACTTCGTCGACCAATGTCGAAGTGTTCATCATCCCTCCGGTATTGCCGTTCGCATTGACCGACACCGCCAGCATCCCTGAGGATTCGACCGCTTTTACGATCGACGTGATTGCAAACGACTTTGCGAACGACAACGCGATCAAGAGTCTGTTGTCCTTTACTCAACCTAACTCGGGAACGGGGACCGTGGTCCTGGACGACCGAGGAACGCCAGCCGTCTTGTCGGACGATCGATTGGTCTACACACCACCGGTCAATTTCTTTGGAGATGCGTTGTTCACCTACACGATGAACGACGACAGGGCAGAAAGCGTTGCATCGACCGCAACCGTGACGATTAGCGTTACCCCCGTCAATGACGCACCTGTCGCTGCGGATCGAACCGCAGCCGGAGTCGAGGACACTGTCCTTGTTGTCAGCGGTGCGACGATCACGGACGGTTTGAGCAAAGGTCCTGGCGAAGATGCGCAGACATTGACAGTCACCAACGCAGTCAATCAGACACCAGGCAGTGGCTCAGTTGCTGTCGTGGGCGGAGACATCCGTTACACTCCAGCCGCCGATTTTAACGGTCAAGTTTTGATTGTTTACACCGTGACGGACAATGGTGTCAACAATACGACGCCTGCTCCATTGAGTGCGACTGCAACATTGACGATCAATGTATCTGCAGTCAATGATGCTCCAGTTGCCAATGTCGATGCACCCGTGACAACTTCCGAAAATGCAGCGGTAACCATAGCGATTTCGACTTTGTTAGCGAATGACCTTCCGGGTCCTGCAAATGAATCGTCGCAGACCGTCTCCTTTGTTCCGCTTTCTGGAACGATCACGACCGCCCGAGGCGGGTCCGTGAGCCAAAGTGGAAACAACTTGATTTACACACCGGCTCCGTCGTTCAACGGTCCGGATAGCTTTACCTACCAAATCAGTGACGGAGCATTGACTTCGCCCACCGGATTGACTGTCAATGTATCGGAAGTCAACGACGCACCGACTGCCTCGACTGTAACCCGCGATGTATTCGCAAGCGTCCCAACCATTTTTGACTTGACCGCGGAATTGGCGACCATGCCGCGAGGACCAGCCAACGAAAGCGGTCAAACATTGCGAATTGTTCGCGTCATTCCCAACTCCGGCACCGTCGGTACCGTTGTCTTGAACGCGAATGGAACCATCACCTATACCGCGCCGCTAGGGGCCAATGGCCGTGATACGTTCCGGTACGAGATCATCGACAATGGGACGACCAATGGCGTTGCCGATCCGAAGACTTCCATCGGGACGATCAATGTAGACGTGTTGCCTTTCATACCGAGCAGGGTTCACGGCACGGTATACGTCGATGACAATTCCTCCGGCACGATGGACGCGAATGAACTCCGCCTGGGTGGGATCGAGGTTAGCTTGACCGTTCCAGCGACGGCGACTTCGCCGAGCAGGACGTTGACCAAGCAAACGCACACCGACGGTACCTACACCTTTGGCCTGCTACCACCGGGAGCTTACACGGTTACTTACGCGATTCCGTTGCTCACAACCGATGCACCTGGCGCCAACTCGTTCACCCGAACGATCGTTGCTCCTGGAGGTGTCGATGCCGAGTACAACTTCAGTATTTTGGGAATCACACCACGATACGCCAACTTGATCGAGAATCTTTCGTCGACCGCTTATTTGGCTGACGGTAGCCTACGAACCAGTGGATTATATGCCGCCATCGGAGCCAATGGACGTTCGGAATGGACCATCACACGCGACGGTTTCGCAGGAGATACATTCCATGAAGTGGTTCTGAGCGATGATGGTACCAAGGCCTACTTGACCGCGGTCCGCGGTCCATCCCACTTGGTCTATACAGCGACTTTGAACAGGCAGCAGTTCATTCAAGTTGCTGACCCTGCAGGTGCCAAGATCGTCCGGATTCTGGCTAAGGGGTCCGATTTGGCTTGGCAACAGGTTTCGCTGGCAGCACCGCCACCGGAAATCAATACCAAGGCAAGGGCCTACTTGGACGCAGTCGACGAACTCTTTGTCCAGGAAAACTGGTAGTCGCTTTGAGAAAACAAAAAGCACTCGATTTAGATCGGGTGCTTTTTTTTTGGACATGCAAGAGCTAAATCCTCGAGTCTGGTATCAAATCAGGAGGATTGGCCGGTGGGCGATTTGGACAAAAAAGCGTATACTCCCAAGCTGGGACGCCGCGCGGCTTGCACGCTGGTTTGCGGTTGCCAAAAATTTGCCTCCTTCCAATTGAGAGAGTTTTGCACATGGCTTTGGGAAAGACTTTTGATAGCGTTGTAAGCACTGTTGGCAACACACCGATGATCCGTATCAATCGGTTGGTTCCACCCGAACACGCGACCGTCTTCGCCAAATGCGAGTTTTTTAATCCGTTGCATAGCGTCAAGGACCGAATCGGCATGGCCATGGTCGAGGATGCGGAGCAAAGTGGGAGATTGACTCCGAGCACGCACATTATTGAGCCGACGAGCGGCAATACGGGCATTGCCCTCGCATTTGTTTGTGCGGCAAAAGGGTACAAGCTGACATTGACGATGCCCGAGTCGATGTCGATCGAGCGCCGAGCGTTGCTCCGCGCGTTAGGTGCTAGCTTGGTTTTGACACCCGCTGCGGACGGCATGCGCGGAGCGATTGCCAAAGCATCGGAATTGGTTGCCAATGACGCCAACGGCTGGATGCCACAGCAATTCGAGAATCCCGCGAACCCTGCGGTTCATGAACGCACGACCGGACCGGAGATTTGGGCCGACTCCTCAGGGCAGATTGATGCGATAGTGGCAGGCGTGGGAACAGGCGGAACCATCACAGGTGTCGCGCGTTATCTCAAGAAAATGAATCCCAACTTCAAAGCCATTGCAGTCGAGCCCAAACAGTCTCCGGTGATCAGTGGCGGGCAACCTGGCAAGCACCGCATCCAAGGCATCGGCGCAGGATTCGTACCTAAGAACCTGGACAGGTCGATCGTAGATGAGGTGGTGCAAGTCGACGACGAAGTGGCCTTTGAGTGGGGCCGAAAACTTGCTAAACACGAGGGGATCCTGGGCGGCATCAGCAGCGGGGCCAATATGTGGGCCGCAGCGCAGGTCGCAGCTCGACCCGAATTCAAGGGCAAGCGTATCGTGACGATCATGTGCAGTCTCGGTGAGCGTTATCTGTCGACACCTTTGTTCGGTGATCTTGGAACCTAGTTCACATTGCTTTAGCCCATTCGAGATTTCGCATGCAAAATCATCTGTCGCATAGGCGTCAATTCCTTTCCCAGTGTGCAGGTATCGCATCGCTGACCGCCGGTGGTCTGAAATGCGCGTGGGGGGGCGAATCGCTGTTGGGAGATGACCCAGTGCGCAGTGCCCGGGACCCTAACTGGGAACGGGCCACCCGAGAAGGGCTCGCCTACCTTGCCAGGACGCAGTCCAGTTTAGGGCAATGGGCCACGCCCCCGTATCCTGTCGCGATCGGGGCACTCGCTGGATTGGCTTTGCTCTGCAGTGGATCGACGATCACTCAGGGGCCCTATGCCAAGCAACTCAAACGAACGACCGATTTCTTGATCGGCAACAGCAAAAAGAATGGCTTGATCGGCAATCAACAGGAGGATCAACGCTACACGTACGGCCATGGATTCTCGATGCTTTTTTTGTCGCAAGTCTTGGGCGAAGAGGGGCTACAAGATCGCCGCGACGACTTGGTCGATGTGTTGAATCGAGCAGTAGCGTTTTGCGGCAAAGCCCAAACGCCCGCCGGTGGTTGGGGTTACATCAGCGCTAAAGACGGAAACGACTACGACGAGGGATCGACGACCATCACTCAGGTGCAAGGGCTCAGAGGCTGTCGCAACGCGGGCATTGCTGTCCCTAGCGAGATCATCGAGTCCGCAAAGAAGTACATCTACAGTTGCCAGAACGAGGACGGTGGGATCAGTTACGCGAGCACTCAACTGGGGTCTTCTCGACCGGCCATCACTGCGGCTAGCCTCGCCGCTTTATACAACGCAGGAGACTACGAGAGCAAAAAAGTACCCGAAATGCTTGCCTATGCCCGCAAGAATCTTTACAGCATTGGACCTGGCGACGACTCGTTCGGCCATTGGCACTACACCTATCTTTACTACAGCCAAGTGGTCTATCGTCAGGGGGACGAGGAATGGCTCCCTTTCCGCGACCGGCTCTACAATCGCATTGCGGACGAACAGAGTTCTGATGGCTCGTGGAACCAGGACAGCAAAGGCCAAGAGCAAAACTCTTACAACCGAGTTTATCACACGGCCTGCAACTTGATCATGCTGCAGTTGGATCTTGGTTACCTGCCCATTTTTCAACGATAGCCTGCCTTCGGTTCGCACTTGCTTCGACTGGGATGTCATCTTGGGGAGCGATGGAACAAACTGCTGACCAAGCGGCCAGCATTGACAATCGCTAATTTAGACGCGTCGACCAGCCGATTCTTTCCGACAGGCGAAGGGGTCAAGCCAACACCTCTCAGTTTTTTATTCAAGCGATGCAGCGATTGCCGGTCTCGCGAATCGTGGGTTTGGAAGGTGATGCTCAAGGAGATGGATACCGCGTCGCCGTTCTTCACCCAGTGCGGAGCTGCGATTGGAAAATGGAGACCGTCGCCTGGGGACAGGTCGTACCATTGGCCTCGGTCCGCAAACGATTCGAGGTATGGAATATTGCGATGCGATCCGGTAAAGAAGCCTTCGATTTGCTTCTCCGTGATGACTTGCCGGTCTTCACGATTGAACATTTGGACCCGTTTTTTGCCGCGTACTTGGAGCAAGAAATTGTTCTCTGGATCGATATGAAAGGGGGTAACCGAATTGGGCGACGAGATAAAAATAAATCCTTGTTGCTGGCACATTCCGGGTGCGACTGTCTCGGTGATTTCGCCCACTTGATCCAAGCATGCGTGTAGCAACTCTCGATATTCGGCTTGCTGTTCCACATTTTTGAGAACCATCCAGGACCGGCACTCTTCAATCCGCCGGACCGTTTCAACGATCGACAGTCCGTTTTTGGGAGTGGAATTCGGGTCTTGCGTGACAGGCAAATCACCCGCGTTGTATTCCACCGAAGATGCCGGCAACGAAGCCGCCAGTTCCACCAACCGGTTCAAGTCCAACAAGGGATGGTCGGTCAAATGGTGCTCAATGGTAAACGCATGGCGATTGAAGCATTCTGAAAACTCCTGTCGGCATAGAGGGGCCAACGGATCGGTTGCCAGGGTGGGTGAATTCAGTGTTGCACTGCTCATGGTTTTTTCTCCTTGGTGGGTTTTGACTGTATCGGTTTTTTAGCGAATGGAACGCGATGCAATGGGGCGCGAAGCGTTTGGTGGATCCATCGCAACAACGGCATCGTCGCCAATCCCAAATGGCTACCTCGCCGATCGGTTGTGATGGAAATGGATTGGACGGCCCGTCGATCTGGCCACAGGCTATCGATCATTGGATGATTGGGCATCGCACAAGAATCCATCCATCGAAGATTGGGAATCGAGTGCAAATGCTCGATGTTCCTCTTTTCCAAGACGCAACCCGGAGAGAATTTGTGAAGGCGTTCGTCGTACGCAATTTTCCAGGCGAATCCGACGTCATTGGTCAATAAATTGCACTTCATCGCGACCGGAGTGCCATTGAGTTGCAGCGAAAGCATGTCCAACTTTTGGGCCGCAAAAGTTGCCCGCAGCATTTCGGTCGTGAAGCCCTGGTTTGACTGGGATTGCCTGAGCGCGGTTCCCGTTCGGCCCTTCCATCCGCGGGCTTCCAATTCCGTAAACGCGTTCAACCAACGATCGATATCGTCATTTGGTTGTAGAACGTGTAAAGTCAGCGTGCCTTGTTCCGAGAGTCTATTCTCAAGGCGTGTGACGGAGTGCCTGCGAACACCACTCCATCGAGCAAAGTATGCTTCCGCGGAGCTGCTGGGTTGGAACAAAGCCCGCCGATGCATGCTGCGAACAAAGTACTGATGCGAATTTTCTTGTAAGAACTGGATAAGCAATTGCTGGAACGGGCCTTCCGCTTGGACGCAATCAAAATGGATCCAGAGTGGCGCGGCAGGTTCGTTCGCA
>JANODW010000442.1:0-19097 GCA_031412875.1 Pirellula sp.
TCATCTACACGATTGTGACCAAGCCTGTTCGGCCGACCGAGATTTTCCTCGGTCGAGTCGTCGGTTTCACGACGGTCGGAACGTTAATTCTGCTATTGCTTGGTTTGATGAGTTTCTTGTTTGTGGTTCGTGGTATCGAGCATAGGCACGAAGGGATGGAGTTGTCCAGCGATGGGCGGGCGGGCCAGACGACGAAACAGCAGTTCCACTCCCACTCCTTCACGCTGGGGGATTCAGGCGAGGGGTTAACCAACGAAACCAAGGGGCACAGGCACATCGTTTCCAAGGATGGCGAGAAAATTGTCGTCGGCAAATCCGAAGGGGATCTCGAAGCGCGTGTTCCTAAATATGGAACGTTAAAATTCACTGGCCGCGACGGCGAAGACACCTCGGGCATCAATGTCGGCTATATGTCGGAGTATCAGAAATATATCGAAGGGGATTCGTTATCGAGTGCGATTTGGAAGTTTAAGGGGCTGAACAAGTCGAGTTTCGATGATGAACTGAACTACGACATGACGATTTCGGCATTCCGAACCTACAAGGGTGACATCGTGACACCGGTCGGTGGCGTGGTGATTTTTAGAAGTATGGATGGAACCGTGGAGAGCGAGCGGTATGGGTTCAAGGTCAAAGAGTTCCAAGTGGACCAACGATCGATTCCGATCAAGAATATCAAAGGCTTTCGAAAGGGCGAACCTGCCGAATTGGATTTTTTTAAAGACATAGCTCCTAACGGCGATTTTGAGGTGGTGATACGTTGCCAAGACAAGAGCCAGTACCTTGGGATGGCGGCAGCGGACTTTTACTTCCGACAAAAACCGATGCCCTTCTGGTGGAACTTTGTCAAAGGCTACATCAGCATTTGGTTGCAAATGGTGATTGTGATTTGTTTTGGAGTGATGTTCTCGACCTTCCTTTCGGGGCCGGTAGCTATTGTCGCAACGGTTTCGATCATCGTGTTAGGTTTCTTTGGTTCCTTTGTCGACGCTATTGTCGAGGGTAAAGTTCAAGGGGGAGGTCCTGTCGAAGCGCTCATTCGAATGCCGTTGCAAAGTGGGTCGGGCGTGGAGCTCGATCTGGGCAACGTGACTTTGGAGCAGTCGATCAAATTTGTGGATCAAGCGATTTTGATTTGCGTGCAGACGCTGGCGCGAGCGATTCCCAACTTTATCCAACTCGGCACAGCAGATTTCGTTGCATATGGTGTGAATTTGTTTGGTGGATTATTGTCGCGACACTTGACGGTTTGCTTAGGTTACTTTGTGATGACCGGAATGATTAGCTACTTCTTCTTAAAGACTCGAGAGATGGCAGCATGAACAGGAACAGTTTGCTTAGGAAGATTGTTTACATCGCCGCGATCGTTCTGTTGCTCGGCCCATTGTTTGCGATGGGTCGGCCTACGAATGGGGTGATCGGTCAGCTTCGAACCAAGTACAAGATGGGTCAGGCAAATCTTGGGAAGCTCGATCCTACGAGCGAGAGCATGCGGTTGGCGACGTTGGGGATGAAAGGCATCGCATCGACGATCCTTTGGTTGCGAGCGGATTACTACAAGGAAGAAAAGTACTTCGACCGATTTTCTGCGACGCTCAATCAGATCGCGTTGCTGCAGCCCCACTTCATCAGTGTTTGGCAACACCAAGCTCACAATTTGAGCTACAACGTCGCGCCGGAATTCGAGGACTATCGGCAGCGTTACGAGTGGATCAAAAAAGGGGTCGATTATTTGGTACGCGGTACCAAGTACAACGATCGCAAACCGATATTGCAGTACGATTTGGGGCACTACGTCGGAAACAAACTAGGTAAAGCCGACGAGCATGTGCAATACCGTTTGCTCTATTCAAAAGATGCAGAGTTTCACAAGTATTTTCGAGATCAAGGTCTGGTCGGAATCGAAACGACTGCCTTGGGCCACGACCAGAAGCCAGACAATTGGTTGACCGGCAAACTCTGGTTTGAACAAGCGGTTGCGTTGTACGAAGCGGGCGCAACAATTAAGAAATCACCTCACTTGCTCCTATGCTACGGGCCGCTTTGGCATATGTACTACGCAGAGGCAATTGAATCCGAAGGGGTATTGGATTCGAGCGCTCAGTTCGCTTGGAAGCAAGCGGGCAACGATTGGGCTGAGTATGGCACGAAGTCCCTGTACCAGTTCCGTCAGGGGCGCGATCTCACGCTATTGAGCCACAAGCCGGCTACGGAGGAGATCGCTGCGTTGCAAAAGCGATTCGACGAAATCACGGTCGAAGCCAAGGCAAAAGCCGAACAGTTTTTGAGGAAGGGAATTCCCGCGGCCATGCTCAAAGTCCTAGAAATTCCGGATGTTGATAGGACGGTTTCCGAGGACGAGACCTATGCAGATGTCATGCGACGCATCACCCCCAATGTCCAACAGGTTGCTGCGCAGTTACCGTCCAATCTGCAACTTGAAGGGTTAGAATTGGCTCGCAAAATTCTCACCACAAAGGAATTTCTCCGCGACGTCGAAAACTATCGCCAGCAGGTGAATTACGAGTATTGGGAAACGCGAGCGAGGGCAGAACAGCGTGAAGATATGGTTGAGGCCCGGCGGCTCATGTACGAAGCGGACAAGATGATCAACAACGCCGAACTTGAGGGAGCCGAACGGTCCTATCGAAAAGCATGGGATCTCTGGTCTCAAGTGTTTGCTCGTTATCCTGCCATGGTCACTGAAGAGGTAGGCGACGACGTCGTCAAGTCCCTCGATCGCTTCAAGAGGATCATCGAGGAGGAGCTCGACGAAAGCTTTGTGCTGAATAAGTTCTTGCAATATCGCAAGGCCAAGGAAGACAGTTCGCTTGGACTCGATACCGACAAGCTGATGGAAGAGATGAATGCGGCAGCCAAGGCGATTTTGGAAGCCGAGATGCGAGGTGAGACCCCTGCGGTCAAGCTCCCTTCATCCGGGGCAGCCGAGCCAGCGAAAACGGAACCGGTGAAAACGGAACCGGTCAAAACAGAAGCGGTCAAAACAGAAGCTGTGAGGACTGAGACCAACACGGAGTCAACCAAAGCTGAGTCAACCAAAGCTGAGTCAACCAAAGCTGAGTCAACCAAAGCTGAGACTTCAAGAAATTCAGAGGCGAGTGTAGAACCAGCAAAGACAGCGCCTGTGGATACCAAGGTGGAGGAATTTCCAAAGCGGCCGCCTACTTTGGAAAATCCAGATTCTCAAGAATGAGGAAGTCGGATAAGTTGATGTAGATGGGAATCTACGAACGCAATTATTATCGAGAAGAAAACGAGTTGGATCTTCGTCCCAACTGGGAACAAAGGTCTGCAGTCAGCACATTGATCATCATCAATGTGGTCGTTTTTGTTGCGAATGCATTTTTGACGCCAAGTTTTGCGAATGGAAAGACGCAAGGGGTCGTCAATGATTTCTTGATGCTTCGGGCGGGGGATTTTCCTTGGAATTTCTGGCGAACGTTGACGTATGGATTTTGCCATGACGCGCAAGGATCGTTGCCATCGCATTTGATCATGAACATGCTGGGGCTGTATTTTCTTGGGCGAACCGTGGAAGAGCGGTACGGGAAAGCAGAGTTCTACCGCATCTATTTGATTTCGATGCTCATCTGTGGGTTGGTTTGGCTGCTAAAGGAATATGCGTTCACGCTCAACGACCGATTGCTGGGAGCTTCGGGTGCGGTGCTTTGCATTGAGATGTTGTTTGTGTTTAATTTTCCGACATCGCGCGTGTATTTGTTTGTCTTTCCAGTGCCTGCATGGGTGGTGGGGATCCTTTTGGTTTTGATGAACCTAGCATCGAGTCCGGACTCACTGGTTGCCAAGGATGTCCACTTGACGGGTATCCTGTGTGCGGTCGCTTACTTTTTCTTGGGGTTGAGTTTTCATTTTTTCAGTGACTTCAAGGGCTCGTGGCGTCGATGGCGAAGAAAATTTGGCACTTCTAAATTGAAAGTCCATGAAGAATCCAAGACCGCGAGCTTTGCAGACGAAGCGGATCGCATTTTGATCAAAATCAATGAGTCAGGGCTGGATTCGCTCACCAGCAAAGAAAAGAAAATTCTCGAACGTTACTCGCGATCTGTGCGAGAAAACAAGGAAAAGCTTTAGTTCCCACCTCGTTCCCTTTCCACAAACCCACCCTTCCTGGCTTTCATTATGGCAACAGCATTGAAGACATTTCAGCCCACACGAAGTGAGATAGCAGGCTTTCCGATCTCGGAAATCGTTGCGAAATTTGGTACCCCTGCGTACGTCTATGATATGGCGGTGATCGAGGAGCGGGTGCGTGACTTGGCCGCGTTTGATGTCATACGGTATGCGCAGAAGGCTTGTTCCAACATTGGCATTTTGAATCGATTGAGGAAATTGGGGGTTGTTGTCGACGCAGTGAGCGCCGGGGAAGTCAAGCGGGCGATTGCTGCTGGGTACGATCCACAGGACATTGTTTTTACGGCGGACGTATTCGACCAAGAAGCGTTGAGCATCGTCAAAAAACTACGGCTGCATGTCAATTGCGGTTCGCCGGACATGATTGAGCAGTTGGGTACTGCGATCCCGGGATCGAGTGTAACGCTGCGAATCAATCCGGGATTCGGGCATGGTCATAGTCAAAAGACAAATACGGGCGGCCCTCAGTCCAAGCATGGAATTTGGCATGAGGACGTCGTGGAATGCCTTCGCAAAGCAGATCTCTACAACGTTGCTGTTACCGGCTTGCACATGCACATCGGTTCTGGGACGGATTTAGAACACCTCTCGCAAGTATGTACGGCACTGGAGACTATAGCACTGCAAGTGGGACGCACGTTGAAAACGATCAGCGCCGGTGGTGGGTTGCCTGTCCCTTATCGAGCAGGGCAAACGTATGTGGATTTGGACCAGTACTATTCGCTTTGGGACACCACCCGCAAGCGGCTCGAAGGGGAGTTTGGCCACCCATTGAAATTGGAGATTGAGCCGGGCCGTTATTTGGTCGCGGAAAGTGGGTACTTGATCGCGGAAATTCGCGCTGTTAAGTCGATGGGCGAAAACACATTCTATTTGCTTGATGCCGGCTTCAACGATTTGGCGAGACCGATCCTGTATGGAGCTTACCATCCGATTTCCATTTCTCATCGAAACGGAAAGGTTACCAAACAGATGGTGGACGTTGTTGTTGGTGGGCCCCTATGCGAGTCCGGAGACATCTTTACCCAGGAGGAAGGTGGCTTTGTTGCAAAGAGGTCCCTGCCCGCCGCCTCGGTCGGCGATTATTTGATTCTGGAAGTAGCCGGCGCTTATGGTTTCGTCATGGCGAGCAACTACAACGGTCGCTATCGGGTTCCGGAGGTATTGCTGGAAAAGGGCAAGATGCATTGCATTCGAACACGAGAAACGTTCGAGGATTTGATCCGAGGCGAATCGATTCCCCCAGTTTAGGGTTCGATGGCATCTTAGCTTGTCCATTGCCTATAATGGCGCCAAACGTTGGTTGCCACAATCTATTCCTTTTTGGGAGCATTGAATTCAAATGTATCGAAAAACTCTTTTAGCAGGTATCGCCGCGATGGCTATCGTTTCTGGATATGCAGGGAATCTATCGAGTGGCTCGTCGGCCGCTGCCTCCGACTCCACCAAGGTCGACGTGCCGAAGGTCCTTTCGTTCAAAGTCAAGTCGCTAGAGAACGAAGACGTAGATCTTAAAAAACATGCGGGCAAAGTGGTCTTATTCGTGAATGTTGCCAGCAAGTGTGGGATGACACCTCAGTACACGGCTCTTCAAAAGCTGCATGACACCTACAAAGACAAGGGATTGGTTGTCATTGGTGTTCCCTGCAACCAATTCGGCGGCCAAGAAGATGGTACGAGCAAGGAGATTCGAGAGTTCTGCTCGACCAAATACAAGGTGACCTTCGACCTCTTGGAAAAAGTGAACGTAAAGAACGATGGAAAGGAAAAAGCGTGCGAACTGTTCGCTTACCTTACCGAGCAGGATGCAAAGCCGGCTGGCAGCGGGCCTGTGAAGTGGAACTTTGAAAAGTTCGTAGTAGATCGAAAAGGAAACGTTATTGGACGATTCAGAAGTGGTGTTGAACCGATGTCTCCCGAAATGATTTCAGTCATCGAGAAGGCTCTGGCGCAATAAAGCATTGCCCTCGCAAGACTCCGATTTTAGTCAAACATTGGTCAAGGCCATTTGGTCCATGCCGATGGTCGAATGGAGTTGCAGAAGCGATGGTTCGCTGTGCGAAGTTTGAGGCGAAGCTAGATGAGGCGAGTTTTAAAAAAAAGGCGTGAATGGATTTCCATTCACGCCAAATTCGGAGCCAACCATTTATCGAGATGTGCATATGGAGGGAAGGCTCTGAAGACCGAAAGGAACGCGAGACCCTCCATGATCTCGCGCAATATCGATCGAGTAGGCAAACGCACCTAGAGATGCGTCTGTCAATGGACTTAGCGATGCGTTGAATCGGCAGGTTCGCGGGACGTCGAAATGTCGTCGGCAGAAGCCGCTTCAAAAATCTTTCTTGCTTTGTCTGCTTCTTGCGTGGTTTCGGCATGGACGGAGATAAGGCAGTGACCGCCTTGAATCTTGCCTTCATACTTCTTCGCTTCGTATTCTGGAATTCCAAGACCGATCAAGGCACCTGTTACGCCGCCGACAGACCCGCCGATAGCAGCTCCAGTCAACGCAGCCATGATAGGACCAGCAGCGATCAAGGGACCGACACCGGGGATAGCAAGAGCGCCGATACCAGCAAGCCATCCAAGTCCACCGCCGAGCAGCGCTCCGGTGCCTGCACCCGTTGCCGCACCTTCGGGTGCTTTGGTTTCATTGTCTACTGCAAAATCTTTGGTTCCTTCTTTGTCCGGTGCTAGCACCGAGATGTCATTGGAACCGAAACCAGCGTCCTTGAGACGATCTACGATCGCTGAAGCTTGGGTGGTTGTTTTCACTGTGCAAAATACGGCTCGCGCCATGATAATTCTCCGTTGGCCTAAGCCAATATTAAGGGTTTTTTTCAATTTCTAACTGACTATCCACGCTCTTCACGCCCGCAACGTTGCGAGCGAGTTCCTCGATCCGAGTTTTCTCTTCCTGAGTTTTCACAGGCCCACGAAGCGTCACAACGCCATCCTGGGTGATGATTTTGACATTCTGTGCATTGGTAGACATCTTTGTGTCCACAACGCTCTTACGAATGTTTGCAGTGATATTGATGTCCGATTGATTCTCGTTTTGGTCGAACGGAGTTTTTGTCGTTGTATCGCGATCGCGCTTGTTGATGCCGGAATTGTCTTTATCGACAGTCGTCGACGTGGTGGTCGTCGTGACATCTTTGAGCGAGCGATTGCTCGGCGATGTCGTAGGCTGATCGCAGCCTAGAAACAGCAAGCTTCCGATGAACGGGATGAACAGTTTCTTCATATTGGTCTCCTTTTGAGTTTGGAATGGGTAATCACTTACTCACCCATTCGCAAAAGGTGTGCCAGACCGTTTACATTCCGTCTAATCGAAGATAAAGATGATTATGCGTTCTCTGTTCCGCCGTCGTGTTAGTTCTTCGGACAGTCAGAACGGAGAGCGATCAAAAGTCCTTTGAGCAACGATTGCTGCCGTTGTTCAAAGGGAAAGATATGTAGCATTGCAATTCAATCAGTCGATCAATCGATCAATCGGCGTTGCTGATAGAGATCATCAAACGCTTTAGTTCACGCAAATCGATTGGCTTGGGTAGAAAGTGGGTGCATCCAGCTACGATGCACGCTTGCTTTTCGGTTTCGATTGCGCCGGCAGTCAGGGCGATGATGGGTTTGTTAAAACCTTCGCGCCGCAGTTGCCGTGTCGCTTCGATGCCGTCCACTAAAGGCATCTGGATATCCATGAGGACGAGATCGTATGGCATACTAGAAGCTTCCGCCTCCATCACTTGATCGACGGCTTGCTTGCCGTTAGCGACGATGGTTAAATCGTTGACTAAGGTACCGACCATGCGCCGAAGGACAAATTGAATTGCGCGCGTATCCTCTGCGGCCAAGACGCGAAGATTAAGCTTTTCGGTGAAATTTGGTCCGAGAGGGCGATCTTGATCGACATTTGAAATGATGCTGTCGATAGAAACGAGTTGATCCGGGGTGACGTCCTCTAGGGGGATTTTGACAGTGAATGCGGAACCGATACCGAGTTCACTTCGAACGGAAATGACTCCTCCCATCATGGTCACGAGGCGTTTGCAGATCGCCAGTCCTAGGCCCGCTCCGGATCTTTCGTCGCTCACTTGTTCAAATTCGTCGAACACGATACCAAGTTTGTCCTTGGGGATACCCGCGCCGGTATCGCGAACCTCGATGACCAGGCTGCAGTCATGCTCGTTGTTCCATAAGACTTTTGGAACGATCGTGACCATTCCTCGATCGGTAAATTTGATTGCGTTGCCGATCAAATTTACGAATACCTGTTTGAGACGATTGGAATCGCAGAAGATGGTGCTCGGCAATTTCGACTCGGGTTGCCATTGCAGCGCGATCCCTTTCTCTTGAGCGAGCGGGTTCATGAGAGAGCAAATGTCCGCGAAAACGCTCGCAATCTCCATGGTATTGGGTTCATAACTGAGTTTGCCCGCCTCGATTTTAGAAAGGTCAATGACGTCGTTGACTAGCACTCGCAGAAGTTCACCTTGGGATCGAACAATGCTGAGAGTGTCTCTCATTTCTCCTCGGTCAATCGTCTGCAAGATCGAATCGAGGCATCCCAACATGGCTGCCAATGGCGTTCGAATTTCGTGGCTTACTTGCGCTATGAACCTGCTTTTTTGCTGGCTTGCGGATTTGGCCGTAGTAGCGATCGAGTCCAGGTCTTGCTCTTTGAGGACTTGTTCGGTGACGTCTTGGTTGAGCCCGATGAAGTTCTGGGGTTTGCCCGCGTCATCTTGCAAGACACGTCCGCGTGCAGTCAACCAAATGTGGCAGCCGTCTGGGCGTCGGAACGGGAACCGCATGTCATACAGCGAATTCTCTTCAATCGCCAGTCGTACCGATTCAAGGACCTTTTCGCGATGTTCCAACGGAATGCCATTGAAGAAATCCTGGGGAGAGCACTTGCCCGAGTCCTCCGCGATCCCCGTGATTCTTGCTTCCGCAAATCCGAAAGTGACTGTCTGCGCGTTCAAGTCCCAATTGTAGAAACCGATATCGCCATCTTGAAATGCCAGCTTCAGCATCTCTTGGTTGGTTCGCAATTCGCTGAGTGCGCGTTTCTTTTCCTCGACTTCCGTGCTCAGTCGCTCTGTCAGCAATTTGAGTTCGCGGGTTCGTTGAGCAATTTCGCGTTCTGCTTGAATGGGGCCACGAAGTTGGAGGGCCTTAGGCAACACTTGAAACAGAGCGATCACCGTTGCGAACGAAACCGCAGCGGTCGCGAGTTTCATGACGCCGGCCAAGCGGTACACAGGCCAGTAGAAGATCGTCGCATCGAGAAGATGGGTGATCCCACAAAGCAGAATGAACAAGGCGAAGACGGCTCCCACTCGTGGGAATGCGATGTCCTTTTTTTTTCTGGCGATGACTACCAGAATGATGGGGATAGCGAAATAGCAGAGCCAAATGATGACATCGCTCGCGATGTGCATCCATCCCCACCAAGGTTCGCTTCGCCAGACTGTGCCGCAATCCCATCGCGCAGGGAAGCCTTGAGTACTAAAAATGTTCACTAGACGATCATACGGCATTGTGATCTGCCTTCGATACTGGCTTTGCCATGGATATCGTTTTTTCCACTTGGATTCCGAAGCTAGCGATCCGGTCTCGTACCTTTCCGCGAGTGATTCCTAGGGTTTCTGCGGTCCTCGATTGGTTTCCCCCAGTGAGATCGAGAACACGAGCAAATAGAATTCGCTCCATTCGCTCGAGCGCTTCGGCATACAAATTCGTTGAGCCTGCATCCACTCGCTCATCGATGAAATCTAATATCTCTCGATTGTCGCCATGCGAAATGCAGTCCTCCGCTAAGGTGTCCAAGGCTCTCTCGGACTTGTCCCCATCGAAGGACTCGCTTTCGAACACGGCGACTTCTGATTCGGTAGGTTCGTTGACGATGGGGGCGCTCTGCGGCGATGCACGATTGGGAATCGGAATGCTTTGCGGGCGTTCATCGGCTTCGACGGTTCGCTTTGCATTCGAATTCGCAAGGGTCGCATCGGTTCGAAGGAACGACGGCAGATTCTCAGAGTCGATGACGGTGCCTGTCGTGTTGAGCACAGACTGTCGAACGACCGACTGGAGTTGGCGGACGTTGCCCGGCCAGTCGTACTGCTGCAACAGATCGAATGCTTCTGGTGAAAGGCCCGCCAAATCCTTTCGCGACATGTCATGTTTGGCGCGTCGGAAGAAGTATTCGAGCAAAAGCGGTATATCCTCGATTCGGTCTCGAAGGGGTGGGAGGGGGATCATGAAACCATTTAAGCGGTAGAGCAAGTCCTCGCGAAAAAGCCCATCAGCGACCATCTGCTCTAGCGGACGATTCGTCGCAGCAATGATTCGCACGTTGGTTTCAACAATCTCGTTACCGCCGACACGTTCGAATTTTTGCTCTTGCAGCAATCGTAGGACTTTTCCTTGGATAACAGAGGTCATATCCCCAATTTCATCCAGAAAAATCGTCCCCCCGTTGCACTGTTCAAACCGTCCAATCCGTCGACGCTCAGCGCCGGTAAATGCTCCCTTTTCGTGGCCAAACAGCTCGCTCTCCAGCAGTTGATCGGGGATGGCGGCGCAGTTTACCGCGACGTAGGGCTTGTCGGCCCGATTGCTGTTTTGCACGATGGCTCTTGCCACCAACTCCTTCCCGCATCCGCTTTCGCCGCGAATGAGCACTGTCACATTTTGGGCAGCGACGCGACCGATCGATTTGTAGACCTCGATCATCTCTTTGGATCTCCCGATGAATCGCTCCGATTCCTCGACGCCTTCGCCGATTTTGAACGCTACCGGTTGGTCCATCGCCTTGCGAGCTCGCAAGGCACTGATGGTCAGGCTCCTGACTTGGTCGACGTTCAAGGGTTTTGCCAGATAATCAAAAGCACCCGCTCGCATCGCTTGGATGGCTGTTTCGCTCGACGTGTCGGCAGTAATGAAAATGATGGGAATCTTGCTGTTCAACGCTTTGATTTTTCGGAACAGCTCCAACCCATTGTGTTCGGGAAGAAATATGTCGAGAAGCAAAACGCTAGGGTTCTCTTCTTCGATCAACTGGAGGCCACGGTCCCCATCGGATGCTTGGATGACCGTTAGTCCTTGGTATCCCTGCAGCCCACTTGCAACAATGTGTCGCACCAGCCGATCGTCATCAATCACTAGTACCTTGTTCACTGTTAAAATCCCTTTGAAAATATTTTGAAGGACGATCTCGTCCGGATGGGTTGTATTGATTGCGACAAAAGTTTGGTTGAAAATGGGTCCCAGCGTCGCAGGGGGAGAAACCATTTCGATCCCTGCGATCTCTTCGGTATAGTGTTTGCTTAGCTTAGTGCATGCGTATTCATTTTTCCAACATCCATTGGGGCCATTCATGTCTATCAACGAAAAACAAGCTCTCGTGCTTCTCGACGGCAACCGAGACTTGCTCAAGGAGCTGGCGACCATCTTCTCGGAAGACGCCAACGTATTGGTTCAAGACTTTGAGCAAGCGGTAGAGACTCGCGAGACCGAGAAAGCTAGGTTGGCAATTCATAGCCTCAAGGGCATTACCGCCTCTTTTTTTGCTGAGGCCGAGATCGGTTTGTTTGCGAGTATCGAGTCGTCCGCATGTGAATCCAACTGGTCGCGACTGGACGAGGCAAAAGTGGAGGTCAAGCAGGCCGTAGCGTCCCTGATTAGTGAAATGAAAGCACGGGCGCTTGTGAACGCTAATTGAACAGACTGAGTGGTGATCTGCCATGTCTAATGTCGTCACAGGAAAAAACGACGCCCTTTTTCGAACAATTGATGGAATCGGTCCGCAGCCCCGTTTAATGCATCCGGTATGCCACTATAGCGGTAGTTCTTATGAACTTTGTCTGTTCTATGAATTTGGCATCCATTCTGCAATCGCTTTCGCGGGCTGAAGTTCTCCAAGAGCCTTTGAAGCATCCTGGGTGTACCGATGACTTGTCGAGGCGTTAGTTAGGCATCCATGAGCCTCGTGCGTTAGCCGCCGGTCGTTGTCGTTGCTTTGAACTGTCGAAAGACCGGCAGAGACGGAATGGAAGCGTCAGCCCCCTTCATCGTTGGGGCGGGGATATTACGCATTTAGGAAAACAATTAGTGATAGAGGGCTGTGCAGTGCAAACAGGAAGATGCGGGTGCGGGATAAAGATTTTTTTTTACAACACCGAATGCATCGCATGCCATGCGGTGTTGGGGCATTGTGAAAACTGCCAACGTGTTTCTAGTTTTGGTTCTTCGCTGGATGCTTCGCACGGTGCAAACGGATGCTGCGCGAATTGCAATGAAATGACGAGGAGTTGCACCAATCGGTCGCTGGGGATTTGCAACAGCCAGATGCTAGCCAATGCGGATGGGGCGCTCTGCGAGTTTTGTGCGTTTACTGAAATGCTTCCTTCGTTGGACTTGCAAGATAACGTAGCCAAGTTGCAGGAACTTGAGCGAGCTAAAAGACAACTGCTTCTGCAATTGCAGTTGCTTGGGCTCCCGCCAGAGAGAACGTTAACCGATCAATTCAAACCGCTGCGTTTCCGCTTTTTGGCAGATACAATCGATGAATCGGGGGGAATTCAGCGAGTGTATACGGGGCATGCTGACGGGATTATCACGTTAAACATCCAGGAGGCAGACAGTGTCTACCGGGAGCGGACTCGCATTGAACTCAATGAGCCCCAGAGGACTCTTATTGGTCATCTACGACATGAATACGGCCACTATTTGGATTGGTGCCTTCCTGAGGAACGCAGAAGTCAATACATCGATCTGTTCGGCGATCCGGCAGCGTTAGCCTATGAGGATGCAAAACAAAAATATTATTCTGGAGATCGGGTTCCCAACTGGAAAGATAGTTACGTCAGCGAGTATGCATCCATGCATCCCTGGGAAGATTTCGCGGAGTCGACGAATCTTTACTTGGACTTGCTGGCGGTCATCAGTACCGCACAATTGTCACCACTGGCAGGCAGGCTTATGGCGTCCGTTCATGAAAAAGAGATAGGCGAGATCGTTCGCAAAGCCTTGGATATCGCTATCTTTGCAAGTGAGTTGAACGCCGACTTGGGTTTGGCGCCACTTCTGCCGGAGAATATACCCAGTGCGGTCGTGTCCAAGCTAGCGTTTATTCATGGCCTGCGGCACTGGAAGCCAAAAAGGTGGGGCAGCCTGCCTGAGCGTTCAGCGACCAATGCGGTATGAATGGGAGGACATCCAACGCAGGATTCTTCTTCAGAATGCAGTTGGCACCGCGTTTGCTTTGGATGACAAGTCACCGCAGACAAAAGTATCCCTAAGCGTGAGTGAGGGGCAAAGGACCTCAGGCGAGGCCCATTCCTCGCTGACGCTTCTGGGAGTGATTTTGACTATATCGGTCAGTCGCCGTACTTTTGTCCAGTGTGATTAACACGGGCCTAACTCCTTCTGCATTCAAGGAATCAACCATGCTACCAGGCTTTGACAACATAAGCAGTTTCAACCGCCTTCATCGAGCCACTCTATCGTCCGAGAGTATTGGTCTCTTCGATTCTAGTTCCGATACTCTGGTTCGCGATGAACGGTCGGAAGTATCGCGAGCATCCTTGGTCGAATCCAAGCTAGCCATGTTGCGACAGCGTGCAGCGCATTTCTTGAAGAAATCCAAAGAGTCCTTTTAGGCGAGCGGCGGACCGAAGTGCTGTCTGAGTTTCCCGCCAGGGCGCTTTTGGGTCTAGTCAATTCACGCGGGTGAATGGGAGGGGCGTGGCTGTGTAGCTAGGTCCTCTTCATCTTCAATGGGTGCGGTTGTTCATGATGAAAACGCCGCCTCGCTATTCTCGATTCTCGCAGGAGGCTCGTGCCGTCGAATAGCAAACCGTTCTTTTAGAAAGAGTGATAAATGTCTAGCAGTGTGGTGGAAACTGTGGATCACGTTGCTAGTCCGCCGACCGCGGTCGGTTCGCAACAGCTATTGACCGATGCAGCATCGATTGGTGGGGCTCACCGCCTGGTTCGAAACGGGACCAAGGATAGTCTTCACTTCGTTCAGCGTTTTCGAACGACGCTTGAGGATATTCGGCGAGGTTACGAAACTGCGATCGCTTGGGCGGCCAGCGACTTGGATAGATCGCCCGTGGTGGATTGGATACTCGATAATCACTATTCCATTCAGGAACGGGTGGAAGAGATCCAGCTCGATTTGCCAAAAGATTTTTTCAGTGAGTTGCCTAAAGTTCTGGATGGACGTTCTCGCATTCAAGTTTTGGCATCGGAGTTACTGTCGCGTGTAGATTGCGCACTGGACAGTGAGTTGATTGTCGCGTTTGCGAATGCATTTCAAAGCGAATTCGCTTTGTCGATCGGTGAATGCTGGGCCTATTCTACGTCCCTAAAAATAGGGCTTTTAGAACGGCTCGCCGAGATATCACGGCAACTGACGGAAGACTATCGTTGTTACGTTGATGCCAAATCCATTCTGAGTGCGATGCTAACGGGAGGGACAGTCGCCTCACAATCCATTCCGCTGCAGGCTAAATCCTTCTTGCTATTGAAACTCGACGAAGGAATCTCCACCAACGGCGACTTGGTTGCTGCACAACCGACGTTGGATCGATACTTTGAGGCGAATGGCATTTCTCGGGATCAAGTCCGATCCTCCGAAAGGCATCGACTTGCAGCGACGCAAGTGTCCATTGGAAACGTGATTACGAGCTTGCGTTTCCTGAGCGGGATCGAGTGGCGAGAGATATTTGAGGCGATCAACTCGACCGAACACCACCTCCGGCACGATGCCGTGTATGCGAGGATGGACTTCTTTAGTCAGAATCAATACCGTTCGCGTATCGAGATCCTAGCAAAGGGATCAAAATGGACCGAGCCAGCCATTGCGGAGCTTGCGTTTTCCTATTCCACAGAGCAGGCCTCCGGCTCTATCCAAAATCATGTGGGGTACTGGTTGGTCGATGAAGGTCGATTGCAGCTTGAGGCGAAAATTGGTTATAAGCCGACCGCTTACCAGAGGCTTCTAGAATGGCTGAAAAAACATCCCAATCGTGCCTATTTTTCCTTGCTGGCGATTTTATCCGCCACGATTTTCGCGATGCTTTGCATTGCATGCAGAGCGTTGCAACTGCCATTGGAAAGTTCTGTCCTGCTTTGCCTATTGGCATTGGTGCCTATCTCCGAATGCGCGCAACAAATCCTACAATGGACCTTCACTCGCATTTTGCCTGTGGGCGTCATTCCCAAGATTAGTCTTCGGCATGGTATTCCTGATGAGTTTCCCACTTTCGTTGTCATTCCATCGATGTTGACCAGTAGAACGGAGGTCATGGATCTATTGAGCAAATTGGAGAATCACTTTCTTAACAACGGGGACAAGAATGTGTACTTTGCGTTGTTAACGGATTTCGCAGATTCCAAAATCGCTCATGAAGAATCCGACAGCGGGCTGGTGGAATCTGCTCGCGAAGGGATCGAGAAACTGAATCAGAAGTATCTTCAAAACGGGAGTCCGTTTTATCTTTTTCATCGGCATCGTATGTGGAATCCGAGCGAACAGAAGTGGATGGGGTGGGAACGGAAGCGTGGCAAGCTTCTTGAGTTTGGGAATCTGCTGTTGGGGAGCATGACCACGACATACTCCACCCAAGTTGGAAAGACGGACCGCCTACGCGTCTTTCGCGCCCGAAACCATACGCCGTTCATTGTGACCATGGACAGCGATACTCGTATGCCAAGACAAACCGTGAACAAGTTGGTGGGTGCTGCCATCCATCCGCTCAACCGCCCTGCACTGTCGGACGATGGCAGCAGGATCGTTCGCGGGTACACGATCTTTCAACCGAGGGTCAGTATCCACCTCGCCAATCAAAATAGATCGCGATATTTTGTCGCCCACACGGGGAGAGCAGGAGTTGATCCCTACGCGACGGCAGCCTCGGACGTTTATCAAGATCTATTCAGCGAGGGCAGCTTTACTGGGAAAGGGATTTATAATCTGCGCGAGTTTCATAAGATCCTGGATCACCGTTTTCCCGAAAACAGAATTTTGTCGCATGACTTGATCGAAGGCTGCTTCACGCGGGTTGCGTTGGTGAGCGACATTGAGGTCTTTGACGGCTATCCTTCGCGTTATGATGCGGATTCCAAGCGACTTCACCGTTGGACTCGCGGCGACTGGCAAATCGCATCCTGGTTGTTCCCTCGCATTCCTTCTGCGGCCGGCATAGTCGACAATCCATTGAATCTTTTGTCTCGATGGAAGATCATCGACAATTTACGACGCAGCCTTGTACCGCCGGCATTGTTGCTTTTGGTATTGTTGGGTGGGTTGCTCGGCAGTCGGACAGCGGACTTGGCAATGGTAGCGTTGCTATTTTATGCATTGATCCCGATCGTAATTCACTTGGCCAATTTGGTCGTTGCTTGGAACACCAAGATGGGATTGGGGGCCAACATACGTCCCTGGTTTCAAGACATGAAGCGAATTTTGGAATTGACGGTTTATCATCTCGCGTTCCTACCGCACCAAGCATTCTCGATGTGTGATGCGATTTTTAAATCGATCTTCCGGGTTTATGTTACCAAGAGGAATTTGTTGGAATGGGAGACTGCGGCTGCGGTCGATCACAAAATGCGTGACAAAAAATGGGCGGTAGCCCGGCAGCTATCTCTTGCAAGCGGTGTGGCGGTGTTCGCGATCTTGATCTCGTTTGTTTTCTCAAGTTGGATGATTTTACCAGTCGCCATGTTATGGTTAATCGCGCCCTTACTAGGCCACGTTGCGTCGAGTTCCAATCGCTCCTCCGAAAATTTGATCGAATCCTCGGAACAATCATCGCTCATGGAGTATGCTTCGGGCACATGGGCTTATTTTGAGTCCTTCGTAACCGATGCGTCGAATTGGCTGCCCCCGGATAATGTTCAGGAGTTTCCACGAGAGAAAGTTGCGTATCGCATTTCGCCGACCAATGAAGGGATGTTTTTGGTCTCCTGCCTATGCGCGCAACGATTAGGCTTTGCGACGATTCAGTCGTCCACCGCATTGATGGAAAGGAATTTGAATGCATGGCTCTCACTACCACAGCAGAACGGTCACCATTTCAATTGGTACGATACCCGATCGCTGGAACCGCTCAAGCCACGCTATCTTTCAACGGTCGATAGTGGGAATCTGTTGGCCTCCTACATAACGGCGATTCACGGCCTGGACGAGTCCATGCGTCAGCCAACGATGCCTTCCTCGCGTTTGCTCGCCGTCATTTCGACACTGGAATGGCTCAAGAGCGTTGTGCAACGTATTTCCACAAGCGATGATCGATGCAAAGAAGATCTAAAGTTACAGACGAGCCTTCAGCACTTTTCCACGTGGGCCACTGCGGCGACGCAGTATGCTAAAGCGCAAGTGAGAAACTCTGCCGGTGCGCCGTCCTTCCAGAATTTGCTTCGCGAGTTTGCATCGCAATTGGAACCGTTGCTAACCGTTCTGAAACATTCGCCGCCCAGCAATGGACGTCGTTCCCTGTCAGCAAGTTTTGACGTCGCGAGAGCGCGTGTGGCTGAGTGGAATGAGGAGTTAGATGGCTATATGCACTGGCATACGATTGCCAGTGATTCGATGGGGCATTTAGAAACGCAGCAACGGCAGATGCTCAACGACTATGTTGCGTCACCGACATTGCTGAAATTGGCTTCGCTCGCGGATAGGCTTTCATTGGATTCCATAACCACATGGGATGCAGAGAAACGCGTTACGTTAACTGCCCTTTGCAGACAAGCAGGCGAAATGATCCAACGGATCGAGCGTCTGAAGGAACGATGCGAACAAGCAGTCAGGGCAATGGATTTCTCGCCCTTGTTTGTTGTAAGCCGCGAATTGTTTTCTATTGGCTTGAATGTTGAAAACGGAAAGCTGGATCGTGGATTTTATGATCTTCTGAGCAGCGAGTGCCGGCTTGCTTCGTTTTTAACAATCGCGCGCGGTGAAGTAGAAGCGGAGCATTGGTTTCGTCTGGGGCGTCAATCTGCGGGTGGGGTTGGTGGAGAGTCCCTCCTTTCCTGGGGTGGGACGATGTTCGAGTATTTAATGCCAAACCTCTTCCTCCAGTCGGTTCCGAATTCGTTGTTGGATCAAAGCGCACGGGCCGCTCTTGAAAAGCAAATTGCATATGCCGATCAAAAGAAGACCCCATGGGGGATAAGCGAATCCGCTTATAGTTCCGTGGCGTCCAATTCGGACTACCGGTACAAGTCGTTTGGGGTGCCGGGTCTGGGGCTGAAGCGTGGTCTGTCGAAAGATCATGTGGTTTCACCTTATTCGTCGATGCTCGCATTGCTGTTAGCTCCGAAAAAGAGCATTGTGAATCTGAGGCGCATGGCGCCTATGGCGCTTGGGACGTGGGGGTTCTATGATGCGATCGATTTCACTCCTAGTCGACTGCGGTCACGCGAATCGTATCGTACGGTTTTGAATTACATGGCCCACCACCAAGGGATGTCGCTTTTGGCGATGACCAATGTGCTCTCTGACAATGTTGTCCAGAGATGGTTCCACTCCGAACCCTTTGTGAAAGCGAACGAGTTGCTCCTCGAAGAGAAGATTCCAGCTCAGCGGTCCAAGCCTGTCCCCAATGAAGACGAATTGGTTTCGAACAGTATGGTGCGAGCCGAATCGACCATGATGAGTCGCAGGATTCGTGGGTACAAATCGTTTCTCCCCAAAACACATTTTCTTTCCAATGGGAGGCTGCACTCGATGTTAACCCATGCAGGAGGGAGCAGTTGTGCGTTAGGAGAGCATCAGTTGACACGCTGGCAGCCGGACGCGACGCGCGATCATTGGGGGGCCTTTTTGTATATCCGGGATTTGGGAAGCGATCAGCTATGGTCAGCGACTTATCAACCGACATGTCTCGAACCTGACGGATACGAAACGC
>JANODW010000443.1:0-1366 GCA_031412875.1 Pirellula sp.
CGGACGTTCGATCGCTAAACAACCCGAACCGAACAACCCTCCGCCGAACTTTCCAGCGAACCACTCAAGCAACGGTCGGGGCACGCGGGCTTCCCAAATCCAACTCGCGTCGCACAACGAGAGCGTGCTTTCGGCACCAGCGGCAGCGGAAGGAACTGAGAAAGCCGAACGATTCGAGAAAGCCGACCGAGTCGAGAAATTGGAGAAACGGACCAACGGCGTCTGGCAAGCAAAAGATTCCGTAAAAGCCGGCATCTCGCTTGGGCCTGCCAACGAAAATTCCCAGCGATCGGACGTTCAAAAAGCAAAGTACCAAGACCCTTTGCCTATCCTGCCCGGCGGCGTGCTTCCTGAAGCGTCAGCCTCCCCCAAGGATCTCTCGATTGGTCCACCGCCAATCAACCGCAATCCCTTGTTGGATAACATGCCAAGCGCCAATCCCGCACAACCGACGCGATCGAATCGCTCGCTTTTGGAACAAGATCCGGTAAAGCCGAATCCGTTCTCGGAACCCAAATCATCACAGAATCCAGATACGGATCGTTCGCCTTCCGACGACACCGAACCACCTGCCCTCGGCTTGGATAGAGACCGAGATCCGGCGCCTGCTCCGCCGATTCGCCGAGACGCGAAAGGGGTTGATTGCGACGCCGTTCGACTGATGGCCCGTGACTTTGACATTACAAAGATCGCCGTAGACTCCTCGCCTAGCTTCGTGAAAGGTATCCCGGATCGTCGCAAGCCCGGTGCCAATACAAAAGAAGCGTTCGTGGCTAGTGCCGAAAGCCGATCGTGGGTCAATGTCGATGGACAAGTCGTCGCGGAAGGCAAACTGATCGACTTGGTACGCGATTCGGTCGTTATCGAAAGAGCAGATGGGACACGAACCACCTATTTGCTGCATGAACTTTGCGATGCGGACAAAGCCTACGTCAGCGAAAAATGGGGATTGCCCATCACGTGTTCGATCGACGACCGCTCGTTCCCACGCCGCGATTTTATGGATACGACGGTGACTTGGAAGGCCAGTGGGGCTTGTCACAAGCCACTCTATTTCGAAGACGTTCAATTGGAACGCTATGGGCATGAATGGGGACCGTTCGCCCAGCCCGTAATGTCCACGGCTCACTTCTTCGGAGATGTTCTCGTGCTGCCTTACAAGATGGGCATCCACCCGATGAATGAGTGCCAGTATTCGCTAGGTCACTATCGGCCAGGCAACTGTGCCCCATGGACCGTCGGCCCCGTTCCTATCAGCCTTCGCGGTGCTTTGATGGAAGCGAAAGTCATCACGGGCGCTGCACTCATCCTGCCATAACTTTAGCGGAACCATAGTCGCCTTTTGCTCCGCAAAAGTAGCGTTGTG
>JANODW010000444.1:0-10471 GCA_031412875.1 Pirellula sp.
TCCATCTTCAACAACCAGTTCCACGATTTGCGTTTTGGCTGGCTGTTCGGTTAACTCGCCACGTAGGATTTTGACATTAGCAGGGGCAACAATGCCGAGAGAAATCCGGTTGCCTTGTATCTTGACGACTTCCACAGTGATGTTGCCGTCGATCACTAACTTATCACCAACTTTGCGGCTTAGAACTAGCATTTTGATTCTTCCATGAGTTCGGTTGTTGCGGCAGTGCTGGGAATCGTTGGTCTGCCGCGTCCCAACACATTCATTATCAGCCAGGGCTGTGACAACTTAGGTCAATGCCCAAATGAATTCGAAGTTTTTGTTTGATTATGGTTTCCAGTAACCGCTGTCATCCACCAGATCTCTGAGTGGTACGTTGGCAAGCGTTGCGCCATTGGGAAATTGAAGCGTCGCGGTTTCACCGTCGACGGAGACAAGAATCGCCCGTTGGCCTCGGACATAGCGATTGCTGAGCGGGACTTCCTGTCCAATTCGAGAACGGATAGCGTTGATTTGATCTTCGGCTTCCCGGCGAAAGTCGATTTCCTTCGGTTTTTTTGACATGGCATGCACTCCTTTGCCACGAGTTTCTCGAGGGCGATGACACGTTTGGTCAATTTCCCTTCACGCCCAATTGCTGCGCTAGCATTGCAAATTGCAAGAGGAGTTTCATTCGAAGTGCTGTGATCCGTTTGGGATTAATTGCGTGCGATTCAAGAAGACCGGTGGTGTCGCTTCGCTCGACCGCCGGCAAATTGCAGTAACCGCTTCGCGGTATTTCGCGCGATGCCGAACTCGCACAAGTTTGATTTGCCGGATGACGTGCATTCCTTGGGCAGCCTGAGGCGGAAGGGATCGCAGCAGACAAAGTTTCAGCATTCAGATTCTTAAATCGCTTCGCACTTTACCTGAAAGACTTGTTAGGATAAATGGTTACATGCACCCGAAACAATTGATCCACAAATAGCACCGAAGTGCCATGCACATATTGACGAAATTTTACTCCATGTGTTTTGCCTGCCACATCGCGGTCGTCACTTTGTTGCACTCGCCCGTCGCTGCTGACGATTCGCTAATGCAAGATAAGTTTAAACAACAAGTCTTGCCCATACTGGATCGCTACTGCTTTGAGTGCCATTCGCAAGAACAGGCTGAGGCAAAAATTGCTTTCGATCGCTTTGACCGTCAGGCAGAGTCACTCGAGGATGCAGCCCTTTGGGTCAAGGTGGCCGATGTGCTCGAGGGAGGCGTCATGCCACCAGCAGACTCTCTCCAGCCCACGGCCGAAGAAGTACGCAAAGTTATCGACTGGATCGAGTATGATTTCCTCGTCGCTCAATGCAGTAAGCCTGCACGATCTGCACCGGTAGTGATGCGCAGGCTGAATAGGCAGGAATACGATAACACAATCCGCGATTTGCTCGGACTCGAACTTCATTTGGCCGACGACTTCCCGCAAGATGATATTGGATTTGGCTATGACAACATTGGTTCGGCACTGAGTATCTCACCTAGTCACATCGAAAAGTATTTGGACGCCGCCGAAGTTGCGCTGCAATCTGCAATCGTTTTACCCGACGTTGGCGAACGCTCGCCCGTGGAGTTGATTGGATTGCAGACCTATCCGCTTCCGCCCACCAAAGCTGTCGAATTTGAACACAAGCTTGTGCCTAGTCGCTATCTAGCCGACTTGAGTCTGGTTCGCGTCGGTATTTCGGAATCTGTCCCTCCTCCGAAGCTGGTTGTTGGTTTCGGAAAGGATCGTCGAACGATCGAAGCTGTCCGAGTTCAGGATGAGACCGTTGTCTACCGCTTTTGGATCAACGTAGCGGCAGGAGACAATCAAGTGCATGTGTCTCTTGCGCCGAATGAGATTGAAAGCTCAAATGTTACCAATCCTAAAACGGTTTCAGCCAACGAAAGCGGCGACCAACGTTACGGGGCCAATCGCGGATTGCATGTGGATTCGATTGTTGTGCGCGGATCGATTCGTCCATCAGAGGATTCGCTCCCAGAGTCGCATCGCAACATCTTGTTTTGCAGTCCAGACTTCGGCGATGCGTCTAGCCTCCATTGCGCTCGGCAAATCGCGACGCGGTTCATTACCAGAGCTTTTCGTCAGCCCGCCAACTCAGACGACGTGGACCAAGTCTTAACGCTATTTCAATTGGCCTACGGTCGCGGAGAGAGTTTCGAACGCGCCATCCAAGTTGCCTTGACATCAGTTCTCGTCTCTCCCAAGTTCCTGTTTTTGGTTGAACCCGAGGCTGCCAATACCGATCGGCCTTTAACCGAATTCGAGTTGGCGAGTCGACTTTCGTACTTTCTCTGGAGTAGCATGCCAGACGAAATTCTGATTGGCCATGCTCAACTTGGAACGTTAAGGACCAACCTTCGATCGCAAGTGGTTCGCATGTTGGAGGATTCCAAGTCAGAGGCATTCATCGAGAATTTCACGGGTCAATGGTTACAGCTTCGAAAGTTGGATGGATCGAAGCCAGACTCCGATATTTTCCCCGTCTTCGATGATCTATTGCGTCGAGCAATGCGCACGGAGACGGAACGATTCTTTGCACACATATTGAGAGGAAATCGTTCAGCGCTCGAGCTGATCGATTCCGATTACACTTTTGTCAACGATCAATTGGCAAAGTATTACGGCTTCGACAACGTCTCGAGCAGCGATTTTCGACAAGTCGAGCTTGTGGACCGATTGCGGGGTGGAGTGCTTACACAGGCTAGCATCTTGACTTTGACATCCAATCCCAATCGCACGTCACCGGTCAAACGCGGTCAGTGGATTTTGCAGCAGATTCTTGGAACTCCCCCGCCACCCCCGCCTCCTAACATCGAACCGTTGGATGAGAGCCATCAAGCTACGGAGTCTGCGTCGCTGCGGGATCGCATGGAATTGCACCGCTCCAATCCGCAGTGTGCCTCATGCCACAGTCAAATGGATCCAATCGGCTTTGCCCTGGAGAATTACAACGCAATCGGGCAATGGAGAACTGCTGACGGCGATTTCGCGATTGATCCGTCGGGGGTGTTAGCCGGAGGCCAAAAATTTGAAAATATCGCAGAATTGAAACAGGTGCTGAAGTCCAGCGGAAGCAAGAAATTCACTCGCTGCCTGGTTGAGAACATGTTAACCTATGCTCTTGGGCGTGGGCTGGAGGCGAGCGACTTTTGTACGGTCGAGACCATTCGCGGACAGCTTACAACCGACGATTACAGAATCCAGAACATACTTTTTGGGATAGTCGAAAGCAATGCGTTTCAGTTCCGAGGGAGTGTTCCATAACGTGGTTACTATAGAGTGGTTCGTTGAGGCGAGCGGCGGTATCATTACTACCGTAGGATGGGACCATGGTCCCGTTCGTTTATTAGTTCGGGACGACGGTCCCAAACTACAGCTAGTATGTTACAGCCCACAGCTCGCCTAAGAAGAATACTTTCGGTTGAATCGGAGATGGTAAGCATGGCAAATCGAGTTCCAGTGAACCGTCGAACATTGCTTCGCGGGTTGGGTGCAGCCCTGGCGCTACCTTGGATGGAGAGTATGCGGCCGGCACTTGCGAGAACCGCATCGGCTGCCTCCAAACCTCCCGTTAGGATGTGCTTTTGGTACGTTCCTAATGGCATGCATCTGCCGACTTGGTTTCCTGATCAAGAAGGCGTGTTGGTCGATCTGCCCGCAACGCTTCAACCGCTCTCATTTGCTCGTGATTATCTCAACTGCTTTCATGGCTTGACTCATAATCGGAGTTTAACGAACGGTGATGGCGAGGGATGCGGACACGGCCAGGGGGCAGCAAGTTTCCTAACCGGCGCGCAGGCTTACAAGACCCAAGACGACGTTCGCGTGGGAGTCAGTATCGATCAACTCTACGCAAACCACGTGGCCAACGAAACACGTATTCCGAGTCTAGAACTTGGCTGTGAAGCGGCTCGCTCTGGAAATGCATTTGGTTACAGCGGCACATACAAGACCCACATTTCATGGAGGACGCCGTCCTCTCCTGCACCCTACGAAATGAATCCAAGGCTGGTTTTCGATCGGCTGTTTTCCACCGGCAAGACCAACCGTGCGCAGGCCAATGCGGATGATCGCGACTTCTATCGAAAAAGTATCCTGGACCAAGTCATAGAGTCATCTGGCAGCATCCGAAGAAACGTCAGTCGATCCGACCAACGCAAGCTTGACCAGTATCTGACTGGAGTGCGAGAAGTGGAGCGTCGCATTCAAAACAATTCCACAACGAAAGTTCCTGGGACGGACTTCGAGCGGCCCTCTGGGATTCCAGATGATTTCGATGAACACTTGCGATTGATGAGCGATTTGATGGTTTTGGCCTTCCAAACCGACAGCACTCGTGCCGCCAGTTTCATGGTCACCAAGGAAGCCACGGACCGAAACTATCCATGGCTGGGTTTTACCGATGGGCACCACGAGATTTCGCACCATGGGAACAACGCAGAGAAGAATCGCAAGCTCCGTGAAATCGACCGCTATCATATATCCATTTTGGCTTATATGGTGGAGAAGATGATGACGGTCGAGGAAGCGGACGGAACGACACTGCTTGATAATTCCATGGTCTTATTTGGCAGTGGCATTAGTGACGGTGACCGCCATGACCATGTCAATCTTCCGGTTGTCGTGTTGGGTAAAGGAGGAGGAACTTTCCGTACGGGTCAGTATTTGAAGTGTCGGCAGGAAACGCCCATGTCCAATTTGCTCTTGGCCATGCTCCAACAGGCCGGCGTGCCCGTCGATCGTTTTGGAGATAGTACTGAGCCTCTGCCAGGACTATTGATTTGATGTTCTTTCACTTGCCATTTGCGGTTTTGAGGCACTTGGTATTCGGATCTTTGGCAGTTAATTGCATAGCTCAAGATCCTTCCAGCACTCGTTCCTTGGAAGCAACGCTAGTCAATCTTCGTAATCCAACTGTAGAGATACGCCGTGACGCTGCGGTTTCCGTCTCATTGAGCGAGCGAGATTTGAGAATAGGCACCTTGCCAGTCCTGATCGATCTGCTGAAGACAGAAAAAGATGGACAAGTCCGGTTGGCTGTGCTGGATGCAATTACCGCCATGGGTACTGACGCAGCTCCTGCTGTGGAGTCCCTGGTCGACGCATTTCCCATGGGCTTTGGCGATGGGCAAAACGAAAAACGTCATCAGGAATATCGTACGGCGATAGCTTTGGCCGCCATCGGTAGTCCAGCAGTAGATGGACTTAGAAGTTTCCTGTCAGAAAAAAAGGAAAACTTGCGTGCGGAAGCGGCTATGGCTCTCGGTCGGATTGGGCCAAACGCAAAGGCAGCGATTCCCGATTTGATCCTGCGGCTCGGAGATGAAAAAGAGCGAGTTCGCAAGGAGGCTTCTTTGGCCTTGGGGAGAATTGGTACCGCAGCTTCTGAGTCTTTGATCGCGGCAACCACCGATTCCAACGCAGTTGTTCGCGAAGGAGCAGTTGCCAGTTTGGGACTATTGACTGCTCCGAACCAACACGTGCATGACGCAGTGGCGCTCCGCGTGAGCGATTCCGAACCCGTGGTACAAGCAGCAGCAATTTTATCGCTTTCGGCATTCATGCCTGCGGATGAGCTGTTGATGAACATCCTCAGCAAGGGCATCCGGCACGAAGATGAAAAAGTCCGTATTTCCGTAGTCAACGTACTATCGCAAAAGCCAGCGATTTTGAAACAGATGGCACCTGATTTCGCCTTATTGTTGACCTCCGAGAACCAAGGCGTAGCTAAACACGCGTCTTATTTGATTCAGAGATTAGGCCCGGAAGCCGCTCCGCTACTTTTGGATGCATTGCGAAACGAGAGCAGCTATATAGAGCAAATTGCGGAAGCCCTCGCTCATATCGGCCGGCCAATTTCCGGTCTGCTAATATCTGCGATCGACGATCGCGAACCACGCGTGCAGCGCGGTGCAGCAAGTGCATTGGGACGAATGCTCCCCGCGACGAAGGATGCTGTGGATAAGTTGACAAGTGGCATGAACCATCCGAATGAAGATGTTCAGGCAGCTTGTCTTGCTGCCATTGGTCGTCTGGGCTCAAGAGCTCGCACCGCGGTTCCTGCCGTGCGAGCAAAACTCCGGGACGAGTCCGTCGCCACTCGGCTGCTGGCAATCGATGTCCTTTTCCAGGCAGCGCCGCGGGACAACCAATTGCTTGACGATCTTATTTCCGTTTTGAACGATGAAAGCTCGCAAGTGCAGCGGCATGCAATAGACACGATCCGTTTCTTGGGCCCGATCAGTCGCCGCGCGTTGCCAGTTGTAATCAAAAAACTAAAGGCTGTGGACCCTGAAATTCGGCAGGCAGGAGCTGACTTGATCGCCAGTCATGGTCGAGGAGCGGCCGAGGCCGTTCCAGCACTCTCTGTGATGTTGGAAGATTCGTCCCCTGAGTTGCAGGCCATAGCCGCCAAAGTATTAGGACAGCTTGGTGAATTGGCACAGCCGACACTTCCGAGACTGATTCCACTCTTGGAGGCTGAAAGCCCAAAGGTTCGCTCGGCAGTTGCTTTTGCGATTGGTGGTTTGGAACTCGACACTGAGATTTGCCGACCACATCTTGCAAAAGCACTTCGGGACACGGAGTCAGAAGTTCGACGGGCAGGCATTGCGGCGGTGAAGCGATTTGGAAGACGAGGACCACTATTCGTACCCGATCTAATCGCAGTCGCCGAAAACGAAAGCGAACGCATGGATGCCGGAGAGGCTCTTGCTCGTTTCGAACGCGATGGGCCTGACCCTCGTTCGATACCGGAATTGATCCAACTGCTAAAGCATTCCGAGGCTGCCGTGCGGCTGTTGGCAATTCAATTCCTAAGCCTCGGCGGGCAAGCTGCCAATGACGCGATCTCTCATTTAGAAGTGTTGAATGATGACTCCAGCGAGGAAGTCCGTTTAAAGGCTAAGAAGGCTATCGAGGAAATTCGGAACAATCCAATCGCAGGTCGCCGCAAACGCACATGAGTCGAGCCGATCCTTACGACGTAGATCAAGGAGCCATCCCGTGCAAAAACTAGTGCCACTGATTGGATTTAGCGTTGCACAGGGGACTACTCGTTCCCAGGCTCTGCCTGGGAACGCACTGCCGTGGAGGCTCCTGCCTCCTGAGTTCACGAACTAAGTAAGCATTTCGGCGAGGCGGAGCCTCGCTTGCATTGAGTTACAAGGCAGAGCCTGGTAACCAGATTGCACAGTGCAACGAAACTTGCAATCCGTCGCACTAGTTTCATTGCTGATGCACTGCGGTAGCACGCAATCGCAATTTGAGCGACGCGGCTACGGATCGAACGTCTGGCAACAAGTCAGCCAATTCGACCTGGGCACTCGTTAAGACACTTGGACCCTGGTTGCTATCCACAGATTTGAACGATATAAAGGCGATCGAACGGGAACTGGAAAGAGAAAAAGAAAACGGGTGACTTTTGGATGTCGCTTATTGGCAACCTCTCATGCAAGAACTTGCCGCGCTAACGGCCCGCGAGCGTTCAGGAAATGAGTAGAAAACAAACCGGATTCCAGTTGCGTCAACAAGGAGTAATTACGGCAAATGAGCGAATATCAAGTCGTAAAATTCCGAGCCATTGATCGTCCACTCTCGGATAAGCAATTGAAGTTCATGGACCAGCAGTCAACACGAGCTGAGTTCACCAAGTGGGAATTCAAGGTTGAATACCATTACAGCTCGTTTCGTGGCGACGTCGATGGGATGCTGCGAAACGGCTACGACATCTTTTTGACTTATTCGAATTACGGCTGCCTCGAGATTCGATTGCGGTTGCCGGGCGGATTGCCTTTCGCAAAGAGCGTTTGGGGAAAGTATATCGGAGCCGAGGGACTCACATGGAGTGCCGATAAAAGTGGAAAGGCTGGCATACTTCGCTTAGCACCGTATCTTGAAATAGCGTGCGATCCAGTTTGGAATTTCGATGACTACTTGGATGCAACCGCCAAACTCCGAGAGATGCTGATTGCTGGTGATCTTCGCGCTCTCTATGTTCTTTGGTTGTGCAGCGCGATGTCCTCAAGTGATGATGTTGAGGCAGATTTGGAACCCCCTGTACCTCACGGACTCGGCGAACTGCCAGGTGAAGCTGCTAATCTATTAGCCTTTTTCGAAGCTGAGCCATTACTTGTCGATGCCGCTGCCACCGGCATCCCAACTTTCAATGCTCAAGGCTCACAAGGTGATTCGGTAAAGGCTTGGTTGACAACAATTACCGATACACGGCGAAATGAGATAATTCAGCGGCTTCTTTCCGAAGATCCAGTCGCCTTGAAAGCGGAGTTGCGTTCGGAGGCTCGCGACAGCCAACAAGCACCGAGTTGGCCTGTCCAACCGCCGACTCGCACCGTGGCACTGCTCCGTCAAATGGGCGAGGTGCTGCGTAATAAAAAAGACGAAAAGGAGAAGGCGCAAGCTGCCGCTAAAGCCATACGCGAAGCCGATAATGCTGAACAGCAGCGTCAAGCAAGGATGGTCGAGATGCGGTCTGCTCCAGATTCGTGGTTGAAGAAGGCATCTAAGCTTGTTGCAGAACGGGGCACGGATAACTACCGCGAAGCAGCCAGCATTCTTGCAGACTTGCGAGATGCAGTGGGAGGTGAGCAAGGCAAAAAAATCGCTCACATGCATGCGGCACATCTAGCCCAGAAATATCCAACGCTGAACGTGCTTAAGTCTTCGCTCCGAAAGAAAGAGCTTTTGAACTAACCTAAGCGAAATTGATTATCGAACGTAGCGCCATCTCCGCATTGCCTTGGAAAAATCAAATATGGGAACTTCTGGATCAACAGCGTTTGTACCAAGCCAATCAAAATCGAAACGAAAGAAACCAATGATCGCATCCGTTGCCTCGAACCATTCACCCGTTCCATTGCGAGAACGATTGAGCCGAGTTCAGCGTTTAGAGTTATTCTTCGATGATCGCAGTTCGGCGCCCATGCTGATGAGACGATGTGAGATATCCGATGCAGATATTCCCGAACTGATAATCGTTGTGGAGGACGATCTTTTGGACTGTGATCCCTCACGATTCGATGAACTTCAGACTTATCCAGAACCGGATGTTAGCCAAACGAATTGGCATAACAATTATCTCTTAGCAACACCATCCGACGACTGGATCGCCTCAATCGTCGCAGTTCGAGCGCTGATTGAATTGCAGGCGGAAGAGGCCATTCCGCTCTTCGTCGAACTGCTATTTGAGAACTGGCGTTTCCCACGACTTACGGTAGGCGTCGAAGCCCAGTATTTCTTTGCCCCACTCGGCAAGATTGCTATTGAACCGCTTTGTGAGGCCTTCGAATTCTCAGGTCCAGAAGAAGATGAGGGGCGGCGTGATGTCGTCGCAGCCCTGGGCTTCATCGGGGAGAAGCATCCTGACACACGAATTGAGATAACGAATAGGATTGTGAGTTGGCTAAACCAACACAGTCAACAAAACACAGTTAGCAATTCGGAAATCGTTTGCGTACTGCTCGACTTCAAAGCCAAGCAAACGGCTGATTCGATTCGCTCCGCTCTGGATGCAAATTGCATCGACATCAGCGTGTGTGGCGAGTGGGACGAAATCGAGGCGGAACTGGGTTAGCGATAGTAAGACGAGCGGCATGCAGAAACAACCAGCCGTAGTTTGGGACCATTGTCCCGAACGAACAAACGGACGGGACAAAGGTCCCATCCTACGGTAGTAATGATCCTGCCGCTTACTGGACATGTCGTAGCGCGGGCGTTATTCTGATGCGAAACACCAGCGGCGAAGTCTCCGTTGTTGAAAGTGGACTCGATAGCCCGATGGGTTTGGACATTGATCTATACGGTCGACTCTATTGGACAGAAGTACCGACACCAGGAGTCTCAGGCGCTAACGGCGGACGCAATCGGGTCGTACGCTACACGCCTAGCACTGACGAAACGGTGGTAATCAATTCGGGTGACCCAGAACCGTACGACGTCACTGTCTCACTCTTTGGAGACGAAGTCTTCTGGACCTGTCGTTCAGCCGGTGTGATCCTTCGCGCGCAAAGCGACCGATAGTTGCTTAAAATCGCATTTCATGTAACCTCCCAGTCAAACGGGAGGTTACTGGGTCCGATGTTGAGTTCTCCCGGTATGAGAAAATAATCGTAACCGTTCACGGATCGAGGAGGTTTGGTGCAGGATTGCCTTTGAATTGAGCGGTGACCCGCGATACCCATGGTCAACAGCCCTAAAATTCCCCGACTCGTGACAGGTTACATATGAATACAACGAAACAACGCGAGAAACGACGACTCAATGCGACTCACGCAGAATTCAAGGTGGAGTAGAATCGTTGATCGTGAATCTGTGTACTGCGGACAAGGGCCCTGACCGAATATGTGCTAGGCTTGGTGAAGAAAACTCAAAAGCTAATCCCAACGAATGAACCTTCAATGACTCAACAAATTGATG
>JANODW010000445.1:0-2192 GCA_031412875.1 Pirellula sp.
TCCAGATCATCAAACAAAACTGAACGAGCCCGATAAAAATCGGAAATCGTGATGGAGTACAGAGGGCATTTCTGATTCGCTTGACGCCAGACCTGCATTGGGAAGGGGCCGCTTTGCATTTGCGGTTACAATGAGGCAACGCCCGACACGCGACCTTCTCCTCTTCTATCTCTTTCAATCTTCGAAAGCTCTCGATGGCCCTCTCCCAAAACCGTCCTCTGTCGGGACAAGAGCATCTCTGGCTGTTGCCGCTGTTTATCGGAAGCGGCTGTTCTGCATTGATCTATGAAATTGTTTGGTTTCAATCCTTGCAAATGGTCGTGGGTGCCTCTGCCATTTCTTTGGCCGTATTGCTAACAATATTTATGGGTGGGATGTGCTTGGGGAGTTTGCTTAGCCCTAAGCTTATGCCGACACGATGGCATCCGCTTTTCGTCTACGCGACCCTCGAATTTTTTATTGGAGTAATGGCGTTACTATTGCTTTTTGCATTGCCCGCGGTGGAACGATTTTATGTGGAACGGGTGGGCGCTAGCGTTGCGAGTGTCCTGCTGCGAGCGGTCGTTGCGGGTTGTTGTCTCTTGCCGCCGACTTTACTGATGGGTGCTACACTGCCTGCGATCGCGCGATGGTTTGAAAACAATCAGCAAGGGACCGCGAGGATCGGTATGTTCTATAGTGCCAACATCGTGGGGGCCGTTCTGGGATGTTTGTTCGCGGCATTCTACCTGCTTCGAATGCATGACGCGTTGATCGCTACCTATGTAGCTGTAGGAATCAATTTTTTGGTCGCGCTGGGTGGGTGGGTATTAGGTATCGTATTGCCGAACCAGTTGCAGAACCAGTTGCAGAACGCGTCCGCCACGAATCGCGTCGACGCGGCGTACGGGGGCTGGACGGTTTCGCATTGGGTGATTGCTCTGTCAGGTTTTTCTGCGCTGGGTGCAGAGGTGGTTTGGACGCGAGAGTTATCGTTGATGATGGGCGCTTCGGTATATACTTTCTCGTTGATACTAGCCGTTTTTCTAATCGGGCTGGGAGTAGGGAGCGGGTTGGGTGCGGCATGGGGGAGAAATCATTCGCAGCCTGGGACCGCATTGGCATGGTGCCAGGTGGGAGCGGCCCTGAGCGCAGCTTGGGCAGCATGGATGATGGCTAGGTCATTGCCGTATTGGCCGATCGATCCTTCGCTGTCGTCGAGTCCGTGGTTTGGTTTTCAATTGGACATCGCGCGCGTGATGTGGGCCGTTTTTCCTGCGGCATTGTGTTGGGGAACAAGTTTTCCGTTGGCGCTAGCGCACGCGTCGCGAGGAGAGGACCCGGCCAAATTGGTGGCGAGTGTCTACACGGCCAATACGCTCGGTGCGATTATCGGTGCATTGCTTTTTACTTGGATTGCGATCCCGAAATTTGGCATCGTGCATGCACAGCAGTTTCTCGTGAGCGCGCCGTTGGGCGGCGCTGTCCTGTTGCTGGCCTTGTCCAGAAACGTCGGAAGAGACTTTGCACTCCAACGCTTGGGTATTGCTGTCGGTGTCGTTGCGACTTTGGTGTTGGTCGCAATGTTGCCTGCACCTCCGCCGGGATTGGCCGCCTACGGACGTTTTTTGGTGACGTGGAACGACGAGCCGAACTATCTTTACCATGCAGATGGCTTGAGCGCCTCGATCGCTGTTTCCGAGTTCGAGAATGGAGTTCGCAATTTTCACGTCAGCGGGAAAGTCGTCGCGTCGAGCGAACCGCAGGACATGCGTTTGCAGCGGATGCTCGGTCACCTGCCCGCATTGCTGTGCAAAGAGCCCAAGAGCATCTTGGTGGTAGGCTGCGGAGCGGCGGTAACGGCGGGTACGTTCGTGGTCCATCCCTCGGTGGAGCGGATCGTGATTTGCGAGATTGAACCGTTGATACCGGCTGCGGCGGGCAAGTATTTTGGCGGGTCGAACCACGAAGTGATCAAGGATCCGCGAGTGGAAATCATATTTGACGATGCTCGCCATTATATGTTGGTGACGAAAGAGAAATTTGATGTGATCACTTCGGACCCCATCCATCCCTGGGTCAAAGGGGCGGCGGCTCTCTACACAAAAGAGTACTTCGACCTTTGCAAAGACCATCTCAAACCTGGCGGGGTGATCACGCAGTGGGTTCCGCTTTACGAATCTAGTCTCGCCGCGGTCAAAAGCGAGGTGGCC
>JANODW010000446.1:0-2058 GCA_031412875.1 Pirellula sp.
CAGCAGAAGCAGTTTCAAGATTGGCTGCGGGTGTGCGAATGGATCCGACGGAATTCCGAGCCGGAGTCGCTTTGGTTAAAGCCCAGGCGTCAGCAGTCGTTCAAATTGCATACCGGCCGGCCCGAACTGGCTTGTTGGAAAGACGCTCCACAAAACGCGGAGGCGGTGGTCCAATGGAGCCAGCGACTCGCGGACGCTTATCAATTCGACAAAGAAAAGATCCTGCAGCCATGGACAACGGAGAAACTCTGGGAGTTGCATACCAAGTATGGAATCCGCTATGTTCTGTTAGACCGGCGGGTCGCAAAACAGACCCCTCCGCTGCTTCCGATCCTGTACCCGTCCCAAAATGAACTCAACGATACATTTGCTGTTTTTGAGATCCCCTCGCAAAAAGTAAATGTGAGCAAGTAACCATTGAACAAGAAAAAAGCACAGCCCACCGGCCCCACCAAACCCAAGCCGACCAAGCCCAAGGAAAAAGGGGCCAAACCCGAGGTCGCAAAAGCGAGCGCTCCCACGCACACGCACAAAATGGTGACCGACAATCGCAAAGCCAAACACCAATACGAAATCCTCGACTCGATCGAGTGCGGGATCGTACTGCACGGCAGCGAAGTCAAAAGCCTGCGCAATGGCAAATGCTCCATCGATGAAGCTTACGCGCGGATCAAGGACGGCGAACTTTGGCTCGTCGGTTGCGAAATCGAGGAGTACCGGCAAGCTTCCATTTGGAACCATCCGACCAAACGTGTTCGCAAACTCCTATTGAAGAAGAACGAGTTGTTGCGTTTCGTAGGTCGATCGAAAGAGCGAGGGCTGACGTTGGTTCCGCTTCGCGTCTATTTTGCTGAACGGGGCTTGGCCAAATGCGTGATCGCGCTTTGCAAAGGGAAGAAGCTGCACGACAAACGTGAGACTCTTAAGAAGGCAGACGCTAGCCGCGAAATCGATCGGGTCATGAAAAGCAAACGCTTCGACCGTAATGTTTGATAATAAACCGTAGGATGGGACCATTGTCCCGTCCTGGCTAAACGTTGTAGAGGGATGGCTCGGGACGTTGTAGAGGGATGGCTCGGGACGATGGTCCCAAGCTACTTTTTGATTGGATCGCATCCATTGAATTTCCATCCCGCTTTTTCCCAGTTGGGATTGATCCAACGATGCCATTGCATGGATGGCAATCCTGCTTTTATCGGATTGTTTCCGATATACTGGACAAGGTGATAAAGGTGCTCTTCGTCTCTGATAATTTGATCGTAACTCTCTTGACTCCACAGGGATCCCGTAGAGCCTTCCTTTTCGTTTATGAATCGCGAAGTGGTGCGTTTGATCGCCCCAAGCTCATCCTCCAATTCCGTTCCGTCATACGGTCGAATGGTCAGGTGGCAGTGATTTGCCATGACTACGTAGCATCCTAACTCGTATCGTTGATCGTGAAAATGCAATAGCGAACGGTGCAGTGCATCCACGTAAATGGAATTGCGAAACCAACACTTTCCATGACCAGCGTCGAGTACTTTTTCAGCAAAGTTGAGGACTGTCTTCGCATACTCCACCCAAGCTTGCTCGCTACGCGGTGGAGGGTATTTATGCTCCCACTCGCGTCGCATCGATTGGATTTCCCTTTGCTTGTTTTGGGGTAACGCATCAGCAAGATTGAATGTTGCGAAATACGTTCCTCCATCCTGTCGCCAATGAGGGAGGTGGCGTTCGTAACGACTCACTGGTCGTTGTTCGTCAAGTCCTCTAAAGTTCGGCGGTGCGCTAAGATTGAAAGTCATCAGGAATCTCCCAAGTAGGATGGGACCATTGTCCCGTCCTGGTTAAACGTTGGTTGGAGAGGGATGGCTCGGGACGATGGTCCCAAGCTACTTTTTAATTGAATCGCATCCTGCTTTTATCGGATTGGTTCCGATTTGGATTTCCCTTTGCTTGTTTTGAGGTAACGCATCAGCAAGATTGAAAGTCATCAGGAATCTCCCAAGTAGGATGGGACCATTGTCCCGTCCTGGTTAAACGTTGGTTGGAGAGGGATGGCTCGGGACGATGGTCCCA
>JANODW010000447.1:0-1243 GCA_031412875.1 Pirellula sp.
ATTTGGTGGAGTACGAATCAACACGTCGCGAACCCTTGTACTCAAGAGCATGCGAACCCCCATCATTGACTGCTGCAAAAACGGTGACCTCTTTCTAGACGATGTAACGACCGACAACTTGCACTTTAATCCTGGGCAGCATGTTTGGGCCCGGCAGTTGAATGTCGAAAATGAAGGAACTCACATTACGAATGCCGGAGGCAACCTGTGGATACTTGGTTATAAAACCGAGCGCGGAGGAACTTTGCTGAAAACTCAAGATGGAGGTCAGAGCGAAATCTTTGGTGGTTTCAGTTACACCACCACCGCTGGCAAGTTGGCGCCGATGTTCGTCACGGAAAACGCGTCTGTCTTCACTTTCTTCACTGAAGTTTGCTACAACGGTGACCCGTTCTCCACGCTGATCCGAGAATCGCGGCACGGGTCCGATGTTACGGTAGATCGCGGCGAAGGGACCACTGCTCCGTACTCATCGTTGAAATAGACCAACGGCTATGTATATTTGGAGTCGCTTCCGACATAAGCGACCTACGGACACAAATCCCATCGGCTTGCCCGATGGATTGTTAGGTTTTTCGCTACATGCTGCGGGCGGCTTAAAACGAAGCAACTCAATGGGGCCCCAGCGAGGGGCCAGCCATCTTGGCTTTAGCAAGAGGGGGCGGATACTCTGCAATCGGTTTGTACTTTGTGCGAGATGTCAGAGCTTGCGCGAGGCTGACGCTGGAGATGAACTCCGTTGCGAGCAAAAAATGGCCAACGAAGATCCATCGTCGACATGAATCGATTTATGCTTAACCTTGCTCGCATTCCAAAGAAGTGCAAACCCGCACTCGGCAACGGCGAACTCCCCGTTCGATAGCCGCTTCGCCCTCGACGGATCGCTTCGTGGGCCAACGACTCTGGCGTACCTGCAACTCGCTTGAAGATCTTGGCGAAGCGTTTCACCACGTCGCACCATAACTCGCCGGACAACCCGATCCGCTCCAAGATGGCCGGTTGCGTAAGATGACGTGCACAGGGTTGACCAGCCCCGCAAACGATAAGCAGTCTATGCCGAAGCGAGCCGCAAGTTCTTGCAGGCGATTTTGAATCCAAGTCCGCCGATGCTCAAAGGATTTGCCAGACTCAGGTTCGCTTCACAAAGCCAAGCCCTGCGAACTGTTCTCTGAACTGAACGAAAGGCTCCGATTTCATTTGGATCGAAGATATCCCGACAATTTTACCTCGCCATGGATGGATC
>JANODW010000448.1:0-10881 GCA_031412875.1 Pirellula sp.
CAAGATCGAACCGGCAATGGGCTCGCCAACGGTGCAGGCACTCAGAAGATTGAGTTGGGTCGTTTCGCCGCTGCCGTTGGGACGGTGAGCGGTCTCGCAACCATCAATCAAACCTTTTTTGGAGTCACCAATCAAGGCGAATTGGTTACCCTCAATGGTGGTCGCGTCGTCATCAACGATCCGATTTCCAACACCCCTATCAATTTTACCGGCATGACCGCTGGACCACGAAACGTCGAAAACGGCCGTTTTGCAAATCTGCTGTTCGGTATTTCGACCGCCGGACGTATTTATGCATTCACCACCGCAGGCGTGCTGCAACCGATTTTTGCTCGTGGCCAATCGTTTGTTCAAAGCAACGGACTGGGTACCATTGCGGGTATCGATTTCTCGTCCCTCGATGTGAATTTGTGGCACTCGACGACGCAGGAAGGCACCACCGCGGGGCACGGTCGTCCTCAGAATTTCAATAACTCTCGCGATACTACAGACGGCACTCGCAGTTTGAAATTCGGCTTTTCTGATCCCAAGGGAGCAGACAGGCAAGTTGGGAATTGGGGTGGTATCTATGACGTTGCCGGTTTCTACGACAACAATGCGTTGCCCGGTGGAACCATGGGAGCACTCGAAAGCGACCTCATCGATTTGCGACAGTACTCTGCTAACGATCAGCCCGTACTGTATTTCAACTATTCGACCGTCAATCAAAATGCTGCAACAAACGACTCTGCAAGCGGCAGTCCTGCGGGCGATAATCGTGCAGCATTGGATGCCTTCCGTGTATACGGTGCGGGCGATGACGGACAATGGGTATTGCTGGGTACCAACAACTCGGCTCGCACGGCAGGCAATTACACCGGATCGGGACAGCCGGACGAATTCGATTCCCCCGTCTCTGGCAATGAAGATATATTCGGTCAAAGTTATATTTCGTCGGAGTTGTTTGATGGCCAAGGCTGGCGACAAGCACGCGTCAACCTCGCGCCCCTGGCTGGCAAGCGAGACGTACGAATTCGATTTGAGTTCAGCACTAGCGGTGATTTCCGAACCGGGGACACGCAGCGTGGCGGCCAAGAATTGGTTGCCGTTGCGGGCGAACGCTTAACCGATGGCAGCACCTTTGTCATTAGCGGCAGGACCTTTGAAATCGATTTGGGATTGGTGCTCAATATTCCAAGCGGAGCGAGCATTGCCGAAGGCGACCAAATTCGAATCAACGGTACGAACTTCACATTTACATTGGCCGCAACACTGGCGACCGATATTCAATTTGATGGGACGGAAACTCCAGAAGAACTAGCAGCCAAGGTGCGGACCACGTTGACGGCTGCGGGGCTTGCGGTTGCGACCAGTACGCTTACACCGAATGTTCTGAACATCGCAGGTTTGAATGCGGCTGGAACCTACTCGATCGCAGGTGCAGATCCCGCGATCATCATTGGTCTCCCCGGAGTTGCTGGGACCAATGTCGCTGTAAACGTGACCAATGCGATGACAGCCGTCCAAGTGCGCGACCAAATTCGCATTTCCTTGGCGCGAGGGCTCAACATCGCTGCTCAGGTCAACAACACTGCGATCTATCGCGCTCGCGGAAACGTGATTGTATTGCATGGTGAGACCATCGATGACCAAGGTCCATTTGGGGCGACCACGTTTCGAATCGGGGACTTCTTCGGGGCCCGAGATGGCGCTGCGAACTTTAGTCAAGCTGCATTCCTTCGAGCGGGATTGAGAACCCAAACCAACCTCACGACTCTGTTGCGGATCGATGATATCGTGATCGGTTTCGCCGAACGTGGCGAAATGATAACGGGGACGACGGCAGGAGCCAACACGTTCAATGCAACCTTCGAATATGAAAATATCGGGGGCCCGAGCGGGACCACTGCGCAAGAAAACGAAACGGGTGCATATCAATTGGAAGTGCGAACGTCCGCGGACTATGGCACGACTCGAAACGGTCAATTGAGGCTTGAGACGATTCCATTCCCACCTACCCAGTTGGGCCGAACATGGGACACGAATGATCGGTTGTCCAAATCGTTTGCTCTGGTATTTGATGCGGCGAGTCAGGTGAGGGACGGAGCCACGTTTACGTTGAGCGATGGAGAGAATACCGCCGTCTATGAATTCGACGTTACGACCTCGACCGCCGACCGTGGCGCTGGCATTGTCACTGGGAACATCCCGGTAGCCGTTCTTGCAAACGCCAACAGTGTGGAAATTGCCAGAGCGATTCGGGACGCCATCAATAGCGTTCCTTCGCAGGCAAAGATCAAGATCACCGCGATGACGAGCGGTGACATGGACGCAGGGCTAGGGGATTTGACCGGAGCACGTGCGATCACGATTCAGCTCAACGGCCGAGTCGCAGCAAATACGATTGGCGGGACCGCATTCTCTGGGAATGGTGTACCGTTCACATTGATTGAATACGGGCAGGACCTTTCGCCGCTCGGAACCAATTTTGGGGAAGATCTTGGCGACGAAAACGTTAAGCGAGAGCAAGGTCAACTGATCATCTCGTCAAGTTCTATCTCGAATGCGTCCGGCTTTGGCCTCAATATTGACGCGGCCGCACAGTCCCAACCGGGAGCTTCGCGGTTCGCAGGGAATCGCGCTTATCCTGGTGCCGTTCGCAGTTTAGTAACGCTGAATTCGTCCAATGTTGCGCCCGGTGTCGTCGTGATGAACAACGTCATCGCAAGCAACGGTGCGGGGGGCATCAATATCAGCGGCGATACAACCAACACCAACGGGAATGCCCCGTTTGCTGTTGCTCGCGTGGTCAACAATACACTCTTTGGACGAGGCTCCTCGGGGGTTGGTATCAATGTCAACGAAGGCGCTGCACCCACGTTGCTCAACAACATCATCTCCAATTTCCAAACAGGGATTTCTGTTACCAACGTCGTGGGTGGGGCTTCGACCGAAATCGGTGGAAATCTTTACAAGCAAAACGGAGCGAACACGAACCCGCCAGGATTGACCCAGTCGTTCCAGATCAACCTATCGGCCGCTGATCCACTGTTTGTCGATAGTACGATTGGACGCTTTTACTTGGCGGCTCAATCGCAAGCGATCGACTCGTCTCTCGCTTCGTTAGAAAATCGTTCGAGTCTAGAACAAGTGACCGAAGCGATCGGGATTCCGAGGAGTCCCATCATCGCTCCGAGTTTTGATGTGAATGGGCTGCGACGCGGTGATGATCCGTTGGTGAATACGCCCGCAGGACAAGGTCAAAACGTGTTTATCGACCGTGGGGCCATCGATCGCGTTGACTTCGTCGGCCCGATCGCTGTCATCCAGCGTCCTCTGGACAACGACGCTCAAGGGATCGATCGCGATGTGACCGATACCTACTTGAGACTGAAACCAGGAAGCTACGACTTCTTTGAGGTCCTGCTCGACGAACGCACTGGAACCGGCACCGATGCCAACACGATCACACGCAATTCGCTGATCCTCACAGAAAATGGACGAACCCTCGTTGAGGGAGTGGATTACACGTTTGGCTTTAGTGCTAATAGCCGAACTATCCGGTTGACTCCCATCGCAGGCTTCTGGAGAAACGATAGCGTCTATGAAATGACGCTGATCAATAAGCCCACGGTTCGAATCGATGCCACCAACGGCGCCAATACCGTCGACGGAGCGAGAATCGATTTGGTAACTGCCGGTGGCGTACCAGTGACCCTCGAGTTTGATGCTGCCGGATCGCCACCGGTGACGGGATCCTTGTTGGTGACCGTACCTGCTGCGGGCGGGACGGCCATCGCTGACGGAGCGACGTTCTCCATCAGGAACGCGGCTGGAGTGACGGTCGTTTTCGAGTTTGACAATAACGCTTCGTCGTTGCCTGCAAACCGCCGAATTGTGAACGCAGACGCAGATTCCGCCGATGCCATCGCCACCGCAATTTCCGCTTCCATTGCAGGTTCGTCATTAGGACTCGCTCCATCCACAACGGGTGCAACGGTCAGGCTTCAAGAACCTCGCGGCACGCAGTTCAACGTTTTGACATCGGGCTTGACGGTAAGTGGGGTTCCTGGGGGCGCGATTGCGATCCCGTTCACTGCGAACGCGAACTTCACCAGTTCGATGATGTCGGCCCAAATCGTCAAGGCACTTAACAGCATCGGTCTCGGGGTCAAAGTGTTTACTTTGGGAACGGGCACCGTGCTTGTGGAAGGGGTCGCTTCTGCAACAGGGCTTGGAGTGACTCGTATCGCTCCGATTACCGACTTGGCTGGAAACTCGTTACAGCCAAATCGCTCCAATTCGCTGACACAATTTACGATCGTCATGCCTGAGATGGGTGTTGATTACGGGGATGCGATCCAGCGAGTTGGAACAGGCGCGACTAGCAGCACGTTGCAGTCGGACAACGGAGTGCGGCATGCGCTGTATCCCGAGGACGTTCCGGTGTTGGCTCTGGGCCAGTTCGCGGATGCCGATCTCGATGGTAGGCCAAGCGTGGCAGCGGACGCGGACGATTTTGGTTCGTCGTTTGCGTTCTCATCCGGATTGCCATTGTCGATCTCCTCCAGGGGGCCAGCAAGACTGGTGGTCTCCACGCCTGTTTTTCCAGCCATTTTAGGAAGAACAATTACATTCACCGATGCCGTTGGCAAGTCGGTAACTTACGAGTTCACCAATACCGCCACCGCTACCGGATCGAATGTACCTGTGAATCTGTTGGGGATCACGACGGCTGCAGGCGCGGCTGCTAAACTCCAAGACACGATCCTGAACCGTTCGATCTTTACCGGAGCGATCACCGGGATCTATTCGATTCTCGATGGCAATGTGGTAGCTGTAGGCGGATCCTCTGCACACGATTTTGACTTGAGCAATAGTGGCGGATTTGTGCAGAAGCAACCGAGCGGGGCCGTTGGATTGGCCGTTCCAGCCAATGTATCGACTCTTGCTAGCGGGCAGACATTTACCATTCAAGACGGATCTGGAAACTCGGTCACGTTCCAAATCATCAACACCCTTGCACCGACTGCACTGATTGCAGGCAACATCGCGATCCGATTGGATTTGACTGCCGGAGTGCAAACCCAAACCTCTTTCGCAAATGCTGTACTAACCGCGATCAATGGAGCCATCGCTGCGGGACGACTGCGTCTACCGGTTGCGACATTGGCAGGAAGCACCATAAGCGTCAATGCGGACGATGATGACGGGATCCAATTTGTTGGACAGTTCAATGCCAGAACGCCTGCGGTATCGGTGATCGCAACTTCCACAGACACCGGTTACTTGGATGGATGGATTGACTGGAATCAAGATAATGATTTCGATGATGCTGGTGAACAGATCCTCCGTTCGGAAGCAGTCAACGCTGGCAGGAATACCTTCTCAGTTACGACTCCTTTGTCGGCTGTCGCCGGGTACACGAATGCCCGCTTCCGATTGAGCGCTACGGGTGGGTTGTTTACGACCGGCTTGGCCATTGGTGGCGAAGTTGAGGATCACCTGATTGAAGTGTTGCGTGGTACGCCACCGACCGGTGTGAATGACAACTATCAAGTGAACGAAGATAGTATTTTGAATGTCGCGGCCGCTGGCGTGCTCGCCAACGATAGCGATGGGGATTCGGATCCGTTTACTGTTTTCGACAGCAACGTCAGTTTGCCGGGCGTACAACCGTTGGTTGGCCCACAGAACGGAACGCTTGTTTTGAACGCCGACGGTTCGTTCACCTACTCGCCAAACGCGAACTTTTTTGGAACAGATACCTTTGTTTATCAAGTGACCGATCCTCGATTGGTGAGCAATCAGCCTGCCACGGTGACCATCACTGTGACCCCTGTGAATGACGCTCCGTTTGGAACCAACCGACGGCAGGTTATCAACGAAGACAATGACGGTTCGCCGTTCGTCTTCAGCGCAGCCAGTTTTGGTTTCACCGATCCAACCGACTTGCCAGCCAGCAATGCACTTCTGGAAGTATTGATTTTGACTTTGCCTCCATCGAGCGATGGTGTTTTAAGGCTGGGAACAACCAATGTTGTTGCGGGACAAGCGATCCCTGTTGCATCGATTCCAACCTTGACCTTCACTCCGAATGCGGATCTCAACGGGGTCAACAAGGGCTCGTTTACGTTCCGTGTTCGAGACAACGGTGGAGTTGCCATTGGCGGGATCGATACGAGTGTGACAGCTACCACGTTCGCGTTCGATATCGTTGCTGTCAACGATGCTCCTCTATTCACTATTCCGAATCCATTGATCAATTTGGTTGAGGATCCAGGGCCGCAAAGTCTAGCGAACTTTATCACTGGAATCGCCTCTGGCCCACCGTCTGCGATCGACGAACTGGGCAGTCAGACCGTTACGTTCCGTGTGCGGGCATTGGACCCGAGCCGGTTTGCGGTTCAGCCTGCGGTGACCCCTGCATCGATTGTTAGCGGTTCCAATGGAACGTTTACTTTTACGTTGGCTCCCGATGTTAATAATGTGAATTCAGGCCCGATCTTGGTCGAACTTCAAGCGGACGATCAAGGTGGTCCGGGAACGTTCCCGAACGGCCCGCTCTCGTTGAGGCGATTGGTAACGATCAATGTTAGCCAGGTCAACGATCCACCGACGTTCACTATCACTCCGTCCACCTTCAATACAACCGAAGATGCCCCACGGACCACGATTGCGAACTTCCTATCGGAAGTGTTGGTTGGTCCCGCAACCGCAATCGACGAAACGGTTAATCAAAAAGCGACGATTTCCATCGCTGCTGCAAATCCGTCCTTGTTTTCGTTCCAGCCGACGTTGACTGGAACAGGCGACTTGGAATTCCAACTGGGTCCGGACGTGAACAGCCTATTCTCGGGCAGTTTGAACATATTGGTCACCGTGACGGACGATGGCTCGCCAAATGCAACGGCGGTCAAGACATTGACGATCAACGCTTCGGCCATCAACGACGCACCTAGTTTCACACTCAGTTCGCAAACCGTTTCGGTGAGTGAAGACGAAGAATCGCTGCGATCGACTACCGATACTGTCATTCCTAACTTCATCCAAAATCTGCGACGTGGGCCTGAGACCGCTCGCGATGAGAACGGCTTGGAGACGGTCGCTGCACAGGGGTTGGACTTTGCGACCATCGTTGCGTCGAACCCATCTCTGTTTACAAAGCAACCGACCATTGACATTGCAACGGGCAATCTAGTTTTCCATACGGCTCCGGACCGAAGCGGTACATCCCTGTTTGTGATGCGATTGACGGATAATGGGGTAGCGGGTCCTGCACCCAATACCAACCTGGGTCCGACCGCAACATTTACCATCGTGGTACGCGCAGTGAACGATGCGCCGGAGTTTACTTTGCCATCGCAGACGACCGTTAATGAAGATCAAGGAGTGGTGACCGTTCCTGGATTTGCAACAAACGTTCGACCGGGACCAGCGACGGCCGTCGACGAAAGCAATCAAGAATTGACATTCACGGTACGAGCTGAAGATCCAAGCGTGTTTGCGGTGCAACCGGCGTTGCAACCTGATGGGACACTGGTTTTCCAGACGGCGAGAGACATCAATAGCAACTCGCGTGATGCGAATGGTGCATTGTTGAGCCGACGCGTTTTTGTGTTCTTGAAGGACAATGGTTCCTCGGTTAGCCCGAACGTGAACCAATCGGGAGAACAAACGTTCACCGTCAACATCACGCCTGTCAACGATCCACCGCTTCCCTCGGTACACATCCGCGCTGGTATCGAAGACACCAAGATTGGCTTCACCGCCGCAAGCATTCTTACCCCGGTTGCACCTGAGCAACCCGATGCTCCTGGTCCGAGAGATGAACAGGCCCAGAGCATTCGGATGACTCAGATTGAGCGTACAACCGACCGCGGTGGGGTGGTGACACCGATTTTTGGAACAGGTTTGTTGGCCGATCAAGTGATCAGTTTCGAATACACGCCGCCACTCAACTATGCAGGCGACGATTTGATCCGGTACGTCGTAACCGACGATGGCTCCCCGCAGCAGAGCGCTACGGGCACGATCACCGTCCAGTTGGCTCCCATCAACGATCCTCCGCAGTTTGTTGCGGGTGGAACCGTTACCGTAAACGAGGATGCACCGGCCTACTCTGCGACTTGGGCAACTGGGATTTTGGCAGGGCCAGGCAGCGCGATCGACGAGATCAATGGCTTGCCACCCAACATCCAACCTCAAACCGTTCGGTTTGCGATCGCGACCAACAACGATGCGTTGTTCTCGGTGTTGCCAGCTATCAGTTCGACTGGTGTGCTCACCTTTACGTTGGCCCAGGACGCAAACGGGCGTGCCATCGTGGACGTGACAGCGATCGATAGCGGGTCTGGGGTCTTGCCAAACGTCAATCAATCCGGCGTTGCAAAGCTGACGATTGTCGCCACTCCGGTCAACGATGCTCCAGGTTTCAACATACTCGCAGACTTCGAGGTCAATGAGGATTCCAATCGCTTTACCGGACCTGCGATCACCTCCATTGTTCCTGCTGCTGGCATGAATAGTTCGCCTCCAACGGGAACCGACGAAGTAGGCCAGAGCGTTACGATCCTAACGTCGAATAACAATACTCGCCTCTTCTCGGTTCAGCCAACGATCAGCCCTACTGGCATTCTTGAGTTTGTTCCAGCACAAGACGCATTTGGTACTGCCATCGTGAGTGTTGTCGCTCGTGACAACGGGGCCAACACTCCCCCCAATGTGAACGAGTCCGCACCGAAGACCTTTACCATCACGTTGCGACCCCTCAACGATGCTCCGGTAGCGGTCAATGACAATTACTCCACGGGCGAAGACACGGTCCTATCGATCAGTGCGCCAGGCCTACTCGCCAATGACCGCGATGTGGATCTGCCGAACGACACGATTACGGTCGAAACATTCCAGACCACGAGCACGCTCGGGGCCGTTGTTAGCGTTTCGCCGAATGGTCAGTTTAGCTACGACTCGCGAAACGCCCCTCAGGTGCAACGCCTTGTAACTGGACAAACGGGCTTGGACACGTTCACCTACACATTGCGAGATGCCGCAGGCTTGACGAGCAATCTTGCTACCGTGACGATTTCCGTCGCAGGCAATAATGACGTTCCCGTTGCATTCGATGACAATTTCAGTGTTCCTATCGGCATCACGCAGCTCTTGAACGTGTTGGCGAATGATAAAGACGCTGACAATTCGATCGATCCTCGCACTGTCGAGATCGGCCAGTTGGCAGGGAACGGCACTGCGGTCGCACTACCAACGGGGCGAGTTGAGTACCGTCCGAATGCAGGATTCAGGGGAATCGATACATTCACTTACCGAGTGCGCGACGCTCTGGGTGCTCTGTCGAACGAAGCCAGAGTGACGATCGACATCAACACTTCACCGGTGGCGGTTGCTGACTTTACCTCCACCCGGGCCAATACGTCGGTCGTTATCGACGTCTTGAGAAACGATTCGGATCCGGATGGCACATTGGATCCAAACTCGGTAACGATTGCCAATGGGCCCGATGTGGGTTCGGCGGTCGTGCAAACCGGAGGGACTATCCAGTACACCCCATTGGCTGGCTTCCTAGGAACCGCAACACTGCAGTATACGGTCCTCGATAACGATGGTTTGGCCAGCAACGTAGCGACCGTTACGATTGTAGTGGGTGGTTCTATCCACCAAAACCCAGCCAATAATTTGGACGTGGATGCCGACGGATTTGTCTCCCCCATCGATGTCCTCATCCTGGTGAACGATATCAACTTCCGAGGAGTTCGCACGCTTCCGTCCACGCTTGCCACGCCGCCTTATCTGGACCCAACAGGGGATGGTCAAATTGGACCGTTGGACGTGTTGGCTGTCATCAACTTCATCAATGCCCGAGGGAATTCAGGTGCAGGTGAAGGAGAATCGTCGATGGCCAACCTCGGCTTTAGCCAAGAGATCGTTCGAACTCCGACACGAGATGAAATTGCAGCTTCGCTGGAACGCTCCCTAGTCGTTCACAGTACCCAGGGGCAAATCGATTTCGCGGTTGCACAATTGGCAGGAACTGACGAGCCATCGAATCACTACGGTCCTGCTTTGGCAACGATTCACGAAGAAGCGGCAGACGAGTCGCTTGATAGTTACCTAGCAGGTTGGATGACCAAGACAAAGCGATCGCAGAATCCACTGGATTCTCTGTTTGCGGACGAATCTTGGATGGAGTAGCGAGCTTAAAACGTTTCGTTGTCGAGCGCTAAAAGAGTGGGGTCGGTTTTGCTTTGGTTAGGAATAACTTGAGTGACACTGACCTTGCTTCGTTTAAGCTCCTCGATCTGTGCGGCCATCTTTTGCAAAAGCGTTGCGATCTCATTTCCAGCGCTTTCACCCAGGTGGACGGTGAGGGCCTTGCGAGCGCTATAGGACAAACTCAAGTCGTCTTTTTTCATACTGTTGGTTCCCGTTTTGAATGTAGCAAAATAGCGAGGAAGAGGCCCGTGGGCCTGAAGGCCGCATTGAATGCATTGTACGCATAGAACGCCTTGGTTGCTCGGAAAGGTTCCATGCTTCCTAGGCGGAGCGTTTTTCTGTCAACCGCTATTCGACGGTAACGCTTTTGGCTAAGTTTCGCGGCTTGTCGACATCGCATCCACGCAGCACAGCGATATGGTAGGCAAGGAGTTGCAGCGGGATGGATGCAACGATAGGTTGGAGGAAATCCTCGACGTAAGGAATCTCGATGATGTCGTCCACTAAGCCGTCCAGCTTGTTGTCCACTTGATCGACGACTGCAATCACTGGGCCTCGTCTCGCCTTGACCTCCTGCAAATTGCTCATGGTCTTGTCGTAGACGCTCGATCTCGGCAAAAGGAAAACGGATGGAGTGTGTTCGTCGACCAGAGCGATCGGTCCGTGCTTCAT
>JANODW010000449.1:0-2444 GCA_031412875.1 Pirellula sp.
TGGGACGAGACCTATGTCCACCACAAGCACAACACCGTTAACCGGATCGTGCTCGAGGAACGCAGCGAAGGAAAACTCGCCGAGGGCACCAAATCGGAACCGTGGACTTGGATTCGTACCCACGGGCAAGGCCGAGTGTTCTACACCGCCTGGGGACACAATATCGATACCTGGCAGCAGACCGGTTTTCATAACCTGCTCGAACGGGGAATCAAATGGGCCGCCGGGAAATCGCTCGCCAACGTGGCCCCGTTCACCGATTCGAAACGCTTTCCCATCCCAAAAACGACTGCGATTCCCAACGACCTCCCCAAGTTCACCTACACCGAAGTCGGCGGCAAGATTCCCAACTACACCCCAGGAAAACGATGGGGCGTTCAAGGCGAATTGATCACGACGATGCAGAATCCAGTGGCCCCCAAGGAGTCTGAAAAACACTATGTTACCCCCGAGTCCTTCGAGATGAAACTTTGGGCCTCGGAAACCGACGCTTCCGCCAACCGTTCCTACGCCGGTTTGGCGGGCAAGCCGCTGGCGATGAACTGGGACCATCGTGGACGCCTCTGGGTTTGCGAAACCATCGACTACCCCAATGACCTGCAACCGCCCGGCAAAGGTCGCGATAGGATTCGCATTTGCGAAGACACCGACCGCGATGGAGTGGCCGATAAGTTCACGGTGTTCGCTTCCAATTTGAGCATCCCCTCGGCTCTGGTCTGCGTTCGCGGTGGTGCCATCGTACAAGACGGACAGAAGACGGTCTTCCTAAAGGACACGACCGGAGATGACGTCGCCGACATGCGGCAAGAACTGATCACCGGATGGGCCATGAGCGACACGCACGGCGGCGTGAGCAATTTCAACTACGGCGTCGATAATTGGATCTGGGCAATGCAGGGATACAATGATTCGACCCCTGTGATCAACGGCATAAAGCAACAAAGATTCCGACAAGGTTTCTGGCGGTTCGCCGTCGAGTCGGGCACGTCGGACGATACCGCCCCGGTATTTGCACTGGCAGACGGAAAGGCCGCTGAAACCCGAACCAACGCGTTCGACTCGCACTCGGTCCGTGTCAGCAAATTGGAATTCATCCGTTCGAGCAACAACAATACGTGGGGCTTCGGCCAAAGCGAAGAAGGCCTCATCTTCGGCTCGACCGCGAACGGCACCCCCAGCATGTTCATGCCGATCGCAAACCAATACTACGAACGGGTCAACGGCTGGTCTCCCGAAGTGCTCAGCTCGATGGCAGACAGCAATAATTTCAAACCCGTCACCCCCAATGTTCGCCAAGTGGATTGGCACGGTGGTTACACCGCCGGCTGTGGGCATGCGCTTTACACGGCCCGAAAGTATCCCAAGAGTTGGTGGAACCGCGTCGCATTCGTTTGCGAACCGACAGGCCACTTGGTCGGCTCCTTCGTCATCGATCGCAACGGTGCCGGATATCGCAGCACCAATTCGTTCAATCTCGTAGCTAGCAACGATGAATGGTCGGCGCCGACTATGGCGGAGGTCGGCCCGGACGGCAACGTTTGGGTTCTCGATTGGTACAACTTTATCGTTCAGCACAACCCCACCCCGCAAGGATTCTCGACGGGCAAAGGCAACGCTTACGAAAGCGAATTGCGAGACAAAAAATATGGCCGCATCTATCGCGTGGTCTACAACGGCAACGAAGGTATGGATAAAGCGGCTCTCGACGCTGCCGACCAAACCATCCTCAAGGGACTGGACCCCGCCAACGAATCAGCCCTCGTGGCCGCGTTGAAACACCCGACCATGCTTTGGCGAAAGCACGCTCAAAGGTTGCTTATCGAAAAGGGTTCGCTAAATAGCAGCACCACCCAATCATTGATGTCGCTCGTGAATGACCCCTCCGTGGATAGCAATGGGCTCAACGTCGGTGCGATCCACGCCCTGTGGGTGCTCAATGCGACCAAACCTACCAAGACGGTCGCGCTGCAGCAGCCTCAAGCCAACCCACGGGCTGAACTCGATATGGCCGGAGCGCTTCGTCACCCGAGCGCCGGGGTGCGACGCAATGCCATCCAAGTCTCCTCCAGCAATCCCCAAACGCTAGAAGCGATCGTCGCGTCGGGACTCCTCAATGACGACGATCCCCAAGTCCGATTGGCAGCTTTGCTGAAGGTTGCCGATATTCCAACATCCAATGACAAAGTGAATGCGATTCTCACTCGACCGGACCGGGTTTCGCAACTCAAGTCCGGTTCTGGAACGGTTACCGACCGCTGGCTACTGGACGCTTGGACAACCGCTGCCGCAACGCATTCCAATACCCTCCTGCCCATCCTGATCACGCAAAAGGACTGGCAACCGTCCGACGCCATCTTGAAGCAGATAGGGGTGGTTGCGCAGCATGCCGCCCGATCCAAGATGGATGCGTCTGGGATCGAAAAGCTAATCGTCACCCCGGGCGT
>JANODW010000450.1:0-2485 GCA_031412875.1 Pirellula sp.
CTTTGCTTCAGGAAACTCGGCGGCCAGAATCTGTACGACCAGCGGGCTGTCTTGGACCTCGATGGGATACGTTTTCGGGAGGGATGGAATCGGGTTGGGTGCAGGCTGATCCAATCCTTCCAACAGCCGAGAGAACTCCGCATGCTGTTCCGTTGTCGCCCAAACCAGGATCTCTTGTTTGTTGCTGCCATCGACTACTTTGATATCTTTTAAAACCGGTGGCAAGTCCAGGAGACTGCTTCGCCGAGACATCTGGCTTTTGCTCAACGCGTAGATCTGTAGTTTCCTTTGATCGGCTTTGGGCAACACGCTCTTGAGTTGGGGCAGCATGCTATCGACGATCGCGATATCGGCGTTGCCCGCCATCAGAATCAGTTGCCGACCGTCGTCACCCAACCAAGCATTGGCGTTAGGGACAATGCGTTGGAGCGTCGCTAACCACTTTGCATCCGCGACTTGTTCCAGCGGAAAGACTTGCATTTTCAGTTGATTTGCGGTTTGCGATTTCTTAAAGATCTCGATCATTTCGGAAGCGATCCGCAGATCGTCTTCGGATCCGCGAACGATCAAATTGCCTGTTTTGCTATTGGACGCGATCTGACCTTTTGGCAAAAAAGACTTGAGCGCCGCTTCGGCGGGCGCGGCGATTGCAGGCTCCAGTTCGAATACCTTCATCGATTTGGAAGCACCATCGACAGGAACGATGTCCAAGGCCGCCAAACTCGCTTTGATCAGCTTCTGCTCTTCAGGCCTCGCAAGGATCAGGATGCGATCGGCAGTTGCGGACACGGATGCATTGGGTGCCAAGCTGAGAATCTGCTTTTCTAGGCTGGCAACTTGCCGTTTGGCTTCTTCAGCCGATACGATTGGGAGCGGATAGGCGACCGACTCGAACGATGGGAGTTGAGTACTGCTCGCGATCATTTGTGCGATCGACGATTTCACCGCGTTGTGTTGATCGGGGATGAGGAAGGCGCTGAGCACCCCGGTTTTGGTATCCACGGTGATCTGCTCGCTTGGAATCAACTTGCGAATCGTCTCCAGGGCGCGGGCTGCGTCCAAGTTGCCAAGCGGATAGGACGCAAAGACCGGCTTGGGTGGTGGTGGCGGTGGCTCCGGTTTAGGAGTTTGCTTGGGCAAGGGAACCGAGGCGATGATCTCATTGATGGTTTGCATTTTGCCAGCCGTTTCCACCACGAGGACTTGCGTGCCTTGGGCGAGCGGAACAACACGACCGTACGTGCTCAAGAATGGCTTCACTTCTTGCAACACAGCTTCGATCGACCTGCCGCCGGTTGGGAACAACACGCTCACCAATTCGAATCGGCCACGCTGGACCAGTTCGTCGAGCTTCACCCGGGGCAACAATTCCAGGGGTATCGAATCGCTAAGGGCCATGACGACGAGCATCTTTTCGCGTCGCACCAAAGTGAAATTGCGGGTCATCAAGACGCTATTGAGCAGGTCGATGCCTTCGCTGGGCGAGTACGAACGGGTGTCGCTATAAGTGAACGTTCCCGGTGGGATCTGATCCATCACCAGGGTAAGGTCCTGTTGGCCCGCAAACCAATCGAGCACATCGTCCCATTTCATTTCTCGAAACTGGAACATGAGTCTTTTTGACGAAGGTGTTTCAACGAACTTGGCTTGCTGCTCTGCAGTGAGGATGTCGAGGATTTTTTTCTTGAATTCCGATTTGGTTTTTTCCTTTGCGGCCTTATCGGTGGAAGCGGCAAGGGCTTCGGCCCGCGACTGGAGCAAGGCTTGGATCTGAGCTCGCTGCGAGTCCGCTAAACTCAGACGCTCGGCGACTTCGGGGTGAACCAAACTAGCAACATCGGATTCCTGCGCTTGGGTATGCGCCACCGATGCAGCAGCGAGCCCAATGGCGAGCAGAGAGAGAACGAAACGATTCGGCATTATTGTTAAAAAACAGTTTCGAGTGGGTGGGAAAAAGCAGGAAGGCGAGCGTGCGCACCAAAGGCGCCAGGCTCGATCTCAGGCCGAGCTGCAAGGGGCACCCCCAAGCCTTGTCGTGGCAGGAGGTGTGGCTGAGCGCAGTCATGCGAGATAGAATTAATATAGTTGCAACTGCCAGGGATGAACCAATCGCAATCGAATTGTTTCCCAGCATTACCATTTATCATAGTTCTAGCCTTGATTTAGGCGATGCGATAGAACTAGAGGAGGGGGGAGGGTTTAACGGAGGGAATTTGCTGGAAAAAGTGACACATGACGGGTGTCATGGGTGCAGCAGCAGGTGATTTACGTCAAAATGCTCTAGCGAACAACGCGTCGGTAGGGTAAAAGTTTGTTCAGGGCGAGTGAGTGGTTCGTAACGGGCCGCATCGTCGCCTGATCGGGGTGTAGCGCAGCCTGGCTAGCGCATCTGGTTTGGGACCAGAGGGTCGGAGGTTCGAATCCTCTCACCCCGACTGAGGCTAAAAGCCTCAGGAGAGAGTAGAGTAGAGAAGAGAAAGTTGAG
>JANODW010000451.1:0-2068 GCA_031412875.1 Pirellula sp.
TGCTCTTGGATGCGGGCAGTTCATTGTGCCCATGCTTTGATAGTTGAGCCGTGAACTCAGCATCGTTGAGCCCCTCTAACGTTGGCCTGCTCTGCGGGACAGCAATGCTAGGGCTCAATGGGCCGGAGGGATTGGGAGGATTCGGTAGCATCGCATGAATGTATCCACCGCGGCTTGAACGACAAGCAGTATTGGGACCCGGGGCCAGACTAAATCGATGAGGACGTCGACTCGACTGGAAATAGAAGCAGCCAAATCCAATTAAAAAACATCCTTGGCAAACCCACCCAATCGTAAAGAAAATCTCCCATCCCGGTGAAACCATTCAACGCATACGCCGCCACCAATCCCGCAACCAAAAGATTGGCAGTAGGCAAAAACATCCAACAAAACTTGCGACCCAAGCGACGCACTTCGCTGGTTCCCGTCCGGCACTGGATCGCGACGGCAGTGAGGTGATAGCTGATTCCAAAACCCAGTACCAACGACCGGAGTGACTGGAAAAGCACCAGCGACACCAACCACAACAGGATCGTGGCGGTCGGAACAAAGTAGGGAGCTGCCAACATCAACCAATTGCCGCGCCCCAACCATCGCACGCGCGAGCCTTTGGACTGATTGGCCCCGTAGCCGATGACCGGATGCAGCATGGCAAAGGCCAAAATCGATTGGGTTAAATCCCGTTCCAATTCGACCAGGCGTTTGGCAAACAGGGTTTTCGCCAAGCTCGTCCGGGCCAAAAACACAAACAGGCCAATCCCGATGACGAACATCAGCGCATAACCCGGGTAGGTGGAGACTTGACAAAACAGCTTGCCCCAAGCGAAGAGCGTCCACGGCAAAGTGAAAACGGCAAAAAATGCCGCCGGCCATTTGGCCAACTCAACCAATTTGTCAATTCTTTTGGAAATCATAGAGAAAGCTAGTGTAATCTCTTGTTGAGCTCTGCTAAGCACCTGTTGACCTTGGAATTTAAGACAAGACCGTTAAGCTTTTAGTTAGCTGGCATAGAGTGGATTCGCTATTCTTGCTCCAGGCTTCGAAATCGACCCTAAATTTGAGTTGTCCATGAAAATCGTTGAGCATGATGTTGTCGTCTTAGGTGGTGGCCCGGGCGGTTACGTAGCAGCCATTCGAGCTGCCCAGCTCGGTATGAATGCAGCTTGCATTGACGAGAACCCAAAATTTGGTGGCACTTGCCTACGCATTGGCTGCATCCCCAGCAAAGCCTTGCTGGAATCGAGCCATATTTACCACGACACGCGGACCGGTCTCTCCAACCACGGGATCGTCGTGGGCGACGTCCAACTCGATCTCGCAACGATGATGAAACGCAAAGATCAGGTGGTGCAAACACTCACCGGTGGCATCGACTTGCTCTTTAAAAAGAACAAGGTGACGGCTTATCGCGGCAAAGGAGTATTGCGAGATGCCAACTCAATCGTGGTGCAGCTTGGCGATGAGCAGATTCTGTTGAAAGCAAAACATTTCATCCTGGCAACAGGTTCGCGGCCCGCAACCATGCGAGGCGTCGAGGAAGATGGGGACTTGATCGGCAATAGCACTGCCGCATTGGCTTACCCCACCGTTCCTGAGCGGCTCACCGTGATCGGTGGAGGCTATATCGGGCTGGAGCTTGGCAGTGTTTGGAATCGATTGGGAAGCAAGGTCGTAGTGCTTGAAGCCATGGACCGCATGTTGCCTGGAATGGACCAAGAGCTCAGCCAACTCGCCCTTCGCATTTTCAGCCGCCAAGGCATTGAGTTTCGCCTCAATTCGTGGGTGGAAAGCGCCCGTGTCGAAAATGGCAACTGCGTCGTGCGTTGCAAAGGGGCGGATCCCATCGTCTGCAATCGTGTCTTGTTGGCGGCCGGTCGCGTTCCCAACTCCGTCGGCATTGGACTGGAATCCGCTGGCGTTGCTACCGACAAACGCGGGTTTATTACCGTCGATTCAAACTACCGAACTTCCACACCCGGCATCTATGCTCTGGGGGACTTGATCGGAGGTGCGATGCTCGCGCACAAAGCCATGGAGGAAGCCGTGGTCTGCATCGAAAAGATCGCCG
>JANODW010000452.1:0-10695 GCA_031412875.1 Pirellula sp.
TCGATCGAAAGGCGATAGACGATAGACGTCGAGTCGATCGTGGTGGAGATGGTATTCTGTTAGGGTTGTCTCGATTCGATTACGAGCACCGTTTCACTGAGCACGAGCACGAGCACGAGCACGAGCACGAGTACGATACTTGCGACTTTGATAGGGTAGTGGAACAATGTTTGGAAGTCTGCGAGGCCTAAACTCGAACATATCCTCGCTACCATATTTTTTGGGCGAATCCTGAATGCGGGTGGTGCAGAGTCGCTTTAGGCAAAAGCGACCTACGGCGGTTGCAGTGGCCGACTCGATTACCAGCGACCCACGATCATATGCAAACCATCTTGCTCCAGGGCATTCGACATGCATTTTTCGAGGTAGGGCGCTTCCTTTGCGTAGATGATGAAGGTGCCCGGCGTCAAGCACGACACTTGGTTCCGCGACTTTCCAATGTGCGCTTCCCAAACCTTTTCTTCGATGATTTGGCCGGTGGAATTGCCGGTCCTGTTTACGCGAAAAATATTGAATGTGCTGGCCAAGGTTGTTTGATCGGCGGATGGAGAATCGGGTGGTGGAGCCAGCGGTTGCCTCTTGTATTCCTGCTGAAGGATCATCTCGGCATCGTCGCGTGTGCACGGTGCAAACGACGCGCGTTGGCCGATCGTGGTATTGGACGCTACGAAAAATTCGTCTTTCGCACTGATGAACACAGCTTGGGTCCAGTCGAAGTCGGAAGCGTTCTGGACGGCAGGTCCCTTGAGCACCGAATCCACCTCCGCCATCCGTTTGATCACCGAGAGATTGCGAAGCGGATGCGAGATGGAGAACTGTGTTTGCAAGCGCGCGGGCAAGAGACCCACATACTTTTGCCCTTCTTGAACATTCAATTGTTTGCTCGTGGAATTGGTCGTGTACGGATTCACAAGCATGGGAGCAATATAGGTCTCTTTTCCCAGCTCAACTCCTTGTATCGGAACCGTCGCCGCGAAATAGCTTTGCCTGGACCAAACCATACCATCCCCTTTTTCATCAATGAAGGATAGAGAACGGCTGCGCGTTACCGCTCCAAAACCATCTTTGAGCAGCCCGTATCCGAATAAGAAAATAGTACAAAGGGCCGCAATGAACGGCATGAGGATGACGAGCCAGATGCGGCGTTTGTGCCGGTTGCTCCAAGCCATCACGCCAGGCGCACCCACCCCAACAAACAGGATAACAAAGATGAGAAAGGGAATCGCTGGAGTACGTCCGACCGATGGAATGAGCCAATCCCAAAAATCATCCCCGATGCCTCCACCCAACCGCCCCGTCCGATTGCTGATCGCGTAAATGTTTTGAGGATTGACGTTGGTGCGGTTTGCCATTTCGTCGAATGCATTTGACTGGTCACTGCGTCGTTTGTTGTTCAAGTGCACCGTGCCTAAACCGTGCGACAAATACAAAGGCAGCGTGATTTCGCTTGCGCTCTGCGGCTGTGGTTTGGAGAGCGAGTCGTATAACACACTTGCGAAATGGCATGCCGAGGCAATCTCCGAATCCAGCGCCGCCTTGCCCACGTTGACTGCGTGTTTGGTAAGTTGATCGATAGCATCGAAGGGATCCGCCGCCCCCTGCATGCCCATGCTCGCCGACCTGCTGGGCGCTGTTTGTGTGCGGATGTAAAAGTACGAGCTCCCAAGGGCGCGCTGATAGTCATCCCATATCGTATCTCTTAATGGGTCCAACGTCGGCGGTTCGAAGGAAGCAACGGTTATGGAATTGGCCCCGACGACGATGTTGTTCGAAGTTCTAGATTTGCCAGTTTGTCGATTGACATCGAGCGGGAGCAACTGGCTGGCATCGGATACGGACCCGACTTTGTTGACGGTAAGGAACCCTCCATCCAATACGTATCGATTGATGCATTCCCGCCCCTTGGGATCCATTCGCACCAGATCTTCGATTTCAATTGAGATGCCACCGATGCCGCTGAGTTCGAGCCAATTGGTCGGCAGCTTCCGCACGTCTGCATACGCGATGGAATAGCCGACCGATCGGACGTTTGCTTCTTGGGAATACCAGTTCCCAGTCTTTTCCATTTCATCGATCGCATCCAATCGCCTCGAGTCGTCCTTGGCAGACTCTGTGGAAATGAGAATGAGGTACTTGCACTCGGAAGTATTCGCACCGCCACCGCCCCAAAAATAAGCGTTTTGCGCTCTCAGCTTGCGTCCATTCAGTTTCGCGTAGACGTATTGCATTTCGAAGCGACTGATTTGGTCTCCATTGATAAAGTTACCGAGGATTTCGCCGGTTGCTTCGCTCGTCCCGGCTTCAAGGGGGACATCGACAATGATCTGCCGATTCGGCTCGTAGGACAAGTTGGGATTGTAGCTGCCGATCCCAAAGATGACTTGCAATTGTCCGTTCTCCTTAAACTGCATCCCTTTGCGCGGCACGACACGGACACGGACTGGACAATACCCAGGTTTGCCAAACCAGTTGGGGTACGACACATAGATAGACAAATTGCCAGTCGCCTGAACATCGCTTCCCATCGTGATAAGATGTTCACGTTGGATCTGGGTCAGGTTTAGATTTTGGGCGAATGCGGAGGTTTGGATTCCACTTAACGTTGCAAACACAACAAAGGCGCGAAAAACAAAGGAAAGAAAACCTTTTCGGAGCCGGAAGATATTCGAACGTGTGCACTTCGTCGGTTGGAACATTGTCTTATCCTGAGCGTTGAAGGAGTGTCCCGTTATGATCAAGGCGTGGGAGACATTTCAAACTGGAGGTCAGCAAGGTTGACACCGCATTCCCACGAGGGCATTCCCACGAGTTGCATTGATTGTAGTTTTTCCTGCGGCTCCATGTTGTCCGCAAACGGTTTTTAAGCGACCAAAAATTAAAAGTGATGAGCACAGAAATGCATTCCAAAAAGATTCCGTCGTGGCCCGCATTCGTATTGCGGTCCGCTGCTATTTATAATCTCGCATGGGGGGCTTGGGTCATCGCGATTCCCAATCATTTGTTCGATCTTACCGGAATCGAACGTCCGAACTATCCAGGGATCTGGCAGTGCGTAGGAATGATCGTAGGAGTTTATGGAATCGGATATTGGATCGCTGCCAGGGACTTCGTTCGTCACTGGCCCATCGTCCTGGTAGGACTCCTTGGGAAAATTTTTGGACCCATCGGGTTTTTGCAGAGCGCCCTGGCAGGACTTCTCCCTTGGTCTTGGGGATTCATGATTTTGACCAATGACCTCATTTGGTGGGTTCCATTCGTCGGGATGCTTTACTTGGCTTTAAAGATCACAAGCGATCCTCAACACGCAGCAGCAAACACCGGTGTCGCTCGAAATTTAAGCGATCCGACGTTTTCTACGACAGAATATCAACCGCAACCAAAACCTCAGTCCGAGTCGCTTTCGGTGGAACAAGTTAGCCGTGCCATGATGGTATCAAACGGTCAAAACCTTTGGGACTTTGGGCAGCGACGAAAATTGCTGCTGGTCTTTGTCAGGCATGCTGGCTGTACTTTTTGCAGAGAAACGCTCAGCGAACTGAAAGCCCAGCTTCCCAAGTTGGAAGAGAGCAATACCATTCCGATCGTAGTGCATTTGGGGACCGCACAGGACGGCCAAAAGATGCTCGAGCGGTCCGGACTACCCGGAGTTCTCGCGATTTCCAATCCTTCTGCAGAACTCTATCGCGCCTACCATCTGAAGCGAGGCCAATTGTCGCAACTGCTCGGACCGCGAGTGTGGTGGCGTGGCTTCCAGTCTGCGATCCTCAAGCGTCACGGTACGGGTGCATTGGTGGGAGATGGGTTTCAATTGGGAGGAGCATTCCTGGTTGAAAACGGTAGAATCACCAAATCCTTTCCAGCAACAGACGCGTCCGACAAAGTGCCGTTCGAGTGCATACTCGAACAGTAAACCACTAGCCTTCACTCGAATTATCCAGATCGCAATGCCAAGCACCGCTGAATTGGGACCGCTCAATCTCCAGAATGTACAAACGCTACTCGCCCAGCAAGGGATCGAGACGTCGCGCAGGCCCGCGATCGATGACAAGCGTATCCTTCAGGCTGCCCTGAGTTTGGCGACGATTTTGCAGCAGCGTGCAAGTTTGCTGCAGACCCCACAGGAACGAAGGCAGCAAGCGGAGCTGGATCGCATGCTCCAGCATCCTGAGGACAAATCAACACTGACGCAAATCACCGATCAGAGCTTTCGAAGCATGTTGCCAGGTCGCGTCGTGGACCAGATGGTGCACATTCTGGACGTTCAAGGAGTGCCTCGCTTTTTCAGCGTCTTCGACCAAGCCTTGCTCAAGGGATTCCAATCGTTTGGAGAGTACCTGCCGGGAGTCGCCGTCCCGTTGGTCAAGGAAAAGATGCGCAAGGAAACCGCCAATGTCATCCTGCCTGCGGAACACGATAAGCTCTGTGGGCACTTGCGCGAGCGATCCCAAGAAGGCCTGCGGATGAACGTTAATTTTCTGGGGGAAGCGATCCTCGGAGAGCGGGAATCGAGCAGCAGACTCGACAGGTACCTCGCTGCGTTGCAGCTCCCGGAGATTGAATGCGTCTCAATCAAAATCTCAACGCTCTACTCGCAGATCTCTCCCCTGGCCAGAAAGCAATCGATCCGCACAGTCTCCGATCGACTGGAATTGCTCTATCGCGCCGCTGCCAAGGAAACCTTTGTCCGGTCCGATGGGCAACGGATCCCCAAATTCGTTTACTTGGATATGGAGGAATATCGCGATCTCCATTTGACGTCCGAAATCTTCATGCATACCCTCTCTCGCAAAGGGTTGGAACAAGTGCGAGGCGGGATTGCATTGCAAGCTTACATACCCGACTCCTCCTTGGTTCAGGAAACCATTACACAGTGGGCGCTTGAGCGATTCCGAAAAGGAGGATCGCCGATCACGATCCGGATCGTCAAAGGAGCCAACATGGAAATGGAACGGGTAGAAGCCTCCATTCGCGGATGGCCTCAAGCGCCCTACCGTTCGAAAATCGACACCGATGCCAACTACAAACGGATGGTCCGATATGGATTGAATCCGGAACATAGCGAGGCGGTACAACTCGGGATCGCATCTCACAATCTATTCGACCTTGCATACGGGATGATGCTCGCTGCATCGCAAGGGAGTGTGGACAAAGTTCAGTTCGAGATGCTGGAGGGGATGGCAAACCATCAACGCCGAGCCATGTTTGAATTGAGCCGCAGTGTCCTCCTCTATGCGCCTGCTTGCCAGCGTGAAGAATTTATTAATGCGATTGGTTATCTTGTGAGACGGATGGACGAGAACACCGGGCCTGATAATTTCTTGCGACATGCTTTTAAAATCTCCGCCGGCGGAGCCACTTGGCAACGCCTCGAAAACGGATTCTTGGAATCGGTAGAGCGAATCAACACTGTCTCGGTCCAACCGCGAAGACAGCAAGACCGTCGCTTGCCCCCTCTGGCGCCTCCAAAACCCACCGGTTGGCAAACCTTTGTCAACGAACCGGATACCGATTTTTCGTTGGTTGCAAACTCGCTCTGGGCCCAATCCATTCTCGAGAAATGGCAACCTCTTTGCGATGCGCGTGCGACGGCCATCCCCCTTTCGGTCGGAGGGCATGAGCAGGAAGGGCAAGGCAACGTTTTTGAATCGATGGACCCGTCCCGCCCTGGAACGATTGCTGCCAGATACCATCAAGCGGACGCAGCGCAAATCAGTGCCGCAGTGGATTGTGCGAGCAAGGATCCGGCCGGATGGTCTTCGCTCGAGCCCAACGAGCGATACCGAATTTTGAGAAACGTTGCCCAGGAGCTGAGAATCGCGCGCGGAGACTTGATCGGCGCCGCCATCGCGGACGCCGGCAAAACAGTGCTCGAAAGCGATCCTGAGATCAGCGAAGCGATCGACTTTGTGGAGTTCTATGGGCGCTGCGCGCTGGACCTGCAACGGGACACATCGCTGTTGGCCAAGGGGGCCGGGGTTGTGGTCGTGATCAGCCCGTGGAACTTCCCGATCGCGATCCCGTGCGGCGGTATTGCGGCCGCGTTGGCAGCAGGCAATACGGCCATCCTAAAACCAGCGTCAGATACGGCTTTACCTGCATATATCCTGTGCCAATGCTTTTGGAGGGCCGGTGTGCCGCGCGAAGCACTTCAGTTCGTCCCCTGCAGCGGAAGCATGGCGGGCAAGCACCTGTTGCAGCGCCCGGAAATCGCAAGGGTGATTCTGACAGGCGGAACCGAAACCGCTTTGAGCATCTTGGACCAAAACCCCAATCTTAAACTGCTCGCCGAAACAGGTGGCAAAAACGCGACCATTGTGAGTGGATTAAGCGATCGCGATCTGGTCATCAAGGACGTCCTGCATAGCGCATTTTCACACGCTGGACAAAAGTGCAGCGCCACCTCACTCCTTTTGCTCGAAGAAGAAGTCTTCGAATCCACTGAGTTTCGCGAGCAATTTGTCGATGCGGTCTCGAGCCTCAAAGTAGGATCTGCCTGGGACCTTTCCACCAAAATGGGACCGCTGATCCGTCCGCCATCCGGCGATTTGCTGCGAGGGCTCAAGGAGCTCGAGAGCGGCGAAAGCTGGGCAGTCATGCCGACTCAACTCGGTGACAACCCTTGCTCGTACACTCCAGGTGTCAAATGGAACACCACGTCCGGAAACTTTACCCATATGAATGAACTCTTTGGGCCTGTTCTCGGAGTGATGAAATTCCGAAGGCTCGGCGAAGCCATCCAGATGGTGAATGCAACCGGCTTTGGTTTAACCAGTGGCCTGGAATCGCTGGACGATCGCGAACAGAAAATTTGGAAAGAATCGATTCGCGCTGGCAATCTCTATATCAACCGACCCACAACCGGTGCCATCGTATTGCGTCAGCCTTTCGGTGGAATGGGTAAAAGCGCTTTCGGGCCAGGGGCCAAAGCAGGTGGGCCCAATTACGTCGCAACCCTGATGTCCTTTGATGATTCTCAGTCCACCAAAGAAACCTATGAGTCGACCGGAAAACCGGAGTCCAAGGATTTGCTTAGCTTCTGGGAGCGGCTTGGGCACTCCAGCCGGTTGCTCTTGGATCTACCCGGAGCCACAGCCGAACAAATCAATCAACTTCGTACCGCCCTCCTCTCGTACGATCAGTTTGCACGCGAAGAAATCCTCGTCGAACACGACCATTTTATGCTTGTCGGACAAGACAACCACCGGCGGTATTTGCCCGCGTCCCCGCTTCGGATCCGGATCGACGCCCAGGACAGTCCGTTTGACATTGCCGCACGATGCGCGGCCGCAATCTCAATCAATTGCCGCGCCGCGCTCAGCCACCCAGACTCGGTGCACGAAAAAACCATTTCGGTCCTAGAAAAGTTGACTTACGAATGGGGTGGCAAGATCGAGTTCCTCGAGGAAAGCGACGAGGAACTGATCCGATCGATTGAAAACGGTCAAGTCGCACGGTTGCGATACGCAGACGCTAGCCGCGTACCTGAATCGGTCAAGCGATCGGCCAATCGGCATCAAGTGTTCGTGGCGGATCAATCCGTGTCTCGACTCGGGCGAATCGAGTTGTTATGGTACGTCATCGAGCAAAGCATATCGTTTGACTACCATCGGTACGGCAACTTAGGTCCGCGCTCTGGCGAAAAAAGAGCGGAACCACTCTGAGCGGTGGCAGCGGCCCAGCCGCCCCCGACGAATCATTTTTGAGGATCGCTGGCCGGCTCCGCGATCGAGAGAACATAGTTGACCAGATGCCAAATATCCTCTTCGCGTATGCCCTTGTCGGCTTCGGATTGAATGATGGCAGCAGCAGGCATAGGCGCCCCCAAAATACCGTGACGGATTCGTCGGTAAATGTCCATGGGCTCGCGCCCGCCCCGGAACTTTCCTTCCACGATGTTTCGAGGCTTGAGGGGTTGCGGTTTCATTCCGCCCCGAGCCATTAGCGGCAAGAGTGCGTCAACGTCGGTTGGGTTGAGGTCGATTTTCGAAGTCCAATCCTTTGTCCAGTCGTCGTAATCGGGAAGCTGCTTGCCTTCGCCGCGCGCGTTTTCTCCATGGCATTTCGCGCACGCTGCTTCCTCGGTTAAAAAGAGCTTGCGACCTTTCTCAATGGACTCTTGCAGGGCGGTCTGGTTTTCGGGGGATAGGTCCTCGCCGGTCGGTTTGTCAGCGGAGGAGGCACTCACCAGTGGAAAGTCAGGACGCTCAAATTCTTCGACGCCATCCACCGATTCGACCCAAGCGTCCGCAATGCTCGTCAGGATGTCAGTTGCCGATTCCAATTGGCTTTTGAGCCGATCCTTGGACTCGACGGACTCGCTATTTTTGAGCGAAACGTCATAGACACGATCGGTTTCCAAATCGAGATCGTAGGCCGCACCGAACAAAAGCTTGCGTTCGAATTCACCTCGGATAGAAAGAAAGACCACGTAGTCCACCAAGGCATCGAGTTTGTCGTCGGGCAATTTATTGAACACAGGCATCTGTGTGCCCGGTAAGCCTTTTCTGAGCGATCGGGCGATGTCAGTTTTGATAGGTTTGTTCTTGCGGGAGGTGCTTTTGTATTTGAAAATTCCGTGGCGAAAATCGCGAGGGTATGGATTTTGAGAGGCAGCCACCGGACCTCGCCCTTGTCCCGATTCGCCGTGGCATGAGGCGCACAGTTGCCGATACAAACCTTTTTCGCCAGGCTCGACCGAGGCGGCGGGCGGCCCGGCTGCCTTCTCGAGTTTTGCCAACGACAAGAGTTCTTTGTAATCGTCCTCTGCAAAAAGGGGTGGCAGTTTGGGCTCGTCAAGGGTACCAAACCATTCGGTCAGCAACGCTTCTGAATCCACGAGAGGCTGGTCTAAATCCAATTCCTGTTTGAGTTCCAACGCATGCGTATAAAGATAGTTAGGCTCGTGCAGGGCGGTCGGTACCGTGGACGGTTTGCATCCCACAAAAACGGAAATCAGACCAGACACCACTGACAACAGTACGGTCAATGACCTTAACGACTGTGCATGGCAAAAGGAAGCGTGCCCGCGAGGCCGAGCCATTCCGTCGCTCCTACCCGGGGTACTTTGCAACAGCGGTGTCCAGTCCAGTGACCAACGCGTTAAATGGGCGAAAATGGCAAAGCGTTGACGGATAATGCGAAAATCGATCAAACTGAAACCAAGGAAGCGAATGTTCATTTCGATAAAAAAGTCTGTTGGGCGAGCAGCGAATTGAAATACAGGTTCACGCGGTTGCATCTTGGTCGCTACTTGCTCGCAAGCTCGCGTATTTCAATCTTGCGCCATTTCACCGTGAAAGGCCCTTGGTCTTTTCCGATCCCGTGCACTTGCAAACCAATAAAACCCGAGAGGAATGACTGCGGATCGGTGATGTCCTCTACGAGTTTCCCATTGATCCAAGTTTGAATACGCGTCCCCACGGCTCGAATATGGAACTGGTTCCATTCGTTGTTTTTCATGTGATCGTGCTTGGGCTGGTCTGGCGAGATCCAATTTCGACCCGTAGCTTCTCCGTAAACATAACCCGATTCTCCTGGCCCTCGCATGATTTCTACCTGCGGTCCATGGACGCGGCCGTTGTCTTTGTCGGGAATACTCTTGGAACGAATCTGAACTCCGGAATTCAGTGCGGGCTCGACGTTTACTTCGAACCTCAACTCAAAATCGGAATATTCCTTATCGGTGCACAGGAATGAATTGGGGCTGCCGGTCGAAGTCCTTCCTACGATACAAGCGTCGGCAATACGGTAGGTGGCCCATCCGTTTCGCTGTGTCCATCCCGCGAGATTATTTCCCGTAAAAAGCGGTGTCCAGCCATCGCCGCTAGGGGTACTGGGTGGGCTAGTGTTTTGGTTGCGAACAACGCTTTGAGCCTTGGCCTTGGTGTCGTCGGCGATTGCCGTTCCCCAAACAGCTCCGACCAACACGCAGGACAGTACGCTGCGTTTCATAAGGGAATAGGGCGATCGGACCATGGTAGACCTCGTCTTGCATTGGGTGGGAGGATAGAGTCTCTTTTAGGAGCAGTTTATCTCGATTCCAGACTTTTTTCTACCCAGCGATCGTCAATGACCGAAATCTATTCCCACGGTTCGTTTCCCGGAACGCGAATGAGGCGAAACCGACAATGGCCTTGGTTGCGCGGCATGTTGCGAGAAACGCATCTTTCTGCCAGCAACCTCATTTGGCCGATCTTTGTGATCGAAGGAACGAATCAACGGCAACCCATCTCCACCATGCCAGGAGTGGATCGCCTGAGCATCGATTTGGCCGTGGTAGCGGCCGAGCAAGCGGCGTCCTTGGGTATCGCTTCTATTGCGATTTTTCCCGTAACCCCTTCACATAAGAAATCCGAGGATGGAGCTCATGCGCTCGATCCGGAAAACCTGATCTGCCGCGCAACTCGTGCAATAACTGAAAAGCTAGGAAATGCGATCGGCACCGTGTGTGATGTGGCCTTGGATCCGTACACATCGCACGGCCACGATGGCCTGCTCATCGACGGTTGTATTGCCAATGATGAAACAGTCGAGGTCCTCTGCAAACAGGCTGTGAACCAAGCCGATGCGGGAGCCACTGTCATCGCCCCCTCGGACATGATGGATGGACGTGTCGGCGCGATACGCCACGCATTGGACGGGGCGGGCCATCAAAATGTTCTCATCATGTCTTACGCTGCCAAATACGCGTCCGCC
>JANODW010000453.1:0-2584 GCA_031412875.1 Pirellula sp.
GGTTAACATGCAATATCGCCACTCCAACCCCGAAGGGGTTGTACATGCCGCCGTGTTGAACCCCGGTATGGTTCCCAGGCAACGGTTGCCTGTATTCCCAGGGTGCGATGCGCGAGCCGGGCTGTGATTTTCACGCCAGATCGCGTGGGGCAATCTTTTGCGATGTGACGGTAGCTGATTGCGAAAATGCGGGAAGAGCATTGTGCGAAAGGCGATTTGTTTAAGTAGCTTTGCGGCTAACCGACTTAAACCCATCCGAAAGATGGATGGCCCTTTGTTGTTCCGCAAATATGGATGGCCCTATGTCTACGCGTCTAAGGGGCGATGGTTATGCCCCACTTTGCATCCCAACGTGGGCGGAACACATCGAAATGAGAATCGCCTTGTCGATGGGCTTGGATAAATAGTCGTCGCAGCCTGCGTCCAAGCACTTTTTTCGATCTTCGGCCATCGCATGGGCGGTCAATGCGATGATCGGACCCGTGTGCTTTAATTGTCGCAATCGGCGAGTTGCTCCGTAGCCGTCCAATTCAGGCATCTGCATATCCATCAAGATCAAGTCAAAGAGGACTTCTTTGCTTTCAACCTTTTCGATCGCGATCCGTCCGTTCTCCGCGATCGTAACGGAAGCGCCCGCCTTTGTTAGATGATAGGAAATCAATTTCTGATTGTCGGGTCCATCTTCGGCAAACAGAATTTTCAACCCGAGCAGAGGCTTGTTCCCAACAGGCTCAGCAGTTCGGACTTCGTCTGGCTCGGACGGAGTGCTTTCCTGCTTTCCGATCGACTCGGGCAAAATCAATTCCACGCCCGCAAGGTCCCCTGTATCAATGCTGAGACTGAACTGGCTACCAACCCCAACTTTGGATTCTACCTCCAGACGACCGCCTAACAATCTTGCAAATACGTCCGAGATTCGTAGCCCCAAACCCGTCCCACCGAATTGGCGAGACATCGAGCCGTCTGCTTGGGTGAAGGGCTGGAATTTTCGAACAAATTCGGTCTGCGCTTCGGTCATCCCAATCCCGGTATCCAACACGCGAAATCGCATTTGAGCGGATTCTTTGTCGTAGGAAACGTAAATATCGACTCGACCTACCTCCGTGAACTTCATTGCGTTTCCGACCAAGTTCAAAAGGATCTGGCGAAGGCGGGTCGGATCTGACTTTATCCATTTTGGCACCGATGTATCGCAATGGGTTGCAAATCCGATCCCTTTGCCTTGAGCGATCGGTTGCAGAAGCGAGGCGACCTGCTCGACGATTTGCAATGGATTGACATGGATCCGCTCGACGGTCATCTGCCCAGCTTCAATCTTGGACATGTCTAAGATATCGTTGATAATCGTCAATAGATGCTTAGCATTGGAACGGATGGTCTGGATTGCGTTGGACGCAAACTCTTTGCTGCTGGACACATGGCCCGACTCATCCAATAAGTCCACGTAACCCAATATGGCGGTCATGGGAGTACGGATCTCATGGCTCATGTTAGCTAAGAACGCGGACTTACTAAGGTTCGCCGCTTCGGCTTGTTGGCGAGCGTTGACCAACTCGACTGTGCGTATCGCTACCAGTCGCTCAAGTTCCTCAGCGCGCTGGGCTAGCGCTTCGCCGCGTTCTCGATTCAGTCGGTTGGCGGCAAACGCGTCGCGAAACGGACTGAGATTCCAACAGAACCGCCAGGATGCAAGGTTCAGGGCAATCAAAAAAACCGCGAGGAGGCGATAGGCTGGCCAAAAGAACATAACAATGGAGAGGCCATACCCACAGAACGCACACAAGAGAAAAATGACAGCCAGATCAAAAAGTTTTGCATTGCGATCTCGCTTCTGCTCGGCAAAGTAGGCGTGCATCCAAAAAACAAAGATTCGCAAATACCATGCAACCACTCCAGCGCACAGCGCGATCAGAGTCACTACCCAAAGCCAATCGGTGGTTCCGTCCTTCTTAATGATGCAATGCATGCGGGGCATGTATGAGCCGCCGCCCGTTAAAAAATCGAGTGCCGTCCACCCAGTCGCAGAGGGGCCAGGTAGCGATGGTTGGCCTATTGACTGAGCGTCTAGTTCTCGATCGAGTCCGTCTTCGCTGCCGCACAGACCGCCTGGGGTGGCGATCGTCATATGCGCAATGCGATTAGCAACGCTAGTGGCGTTGCGGGTTTGAGAATCGTTTAGCTGCGGTTGCGCGACGCTTCCTGAAGGCACGAACACTGCTAAGGCTGCGATAATCAAAGCGGCGAAAGGTATGCTACGCGATGCTGAGCGAACTTGGTGACTCTTTGTATTGGAATGCATTAGGGCCAAATGTTCGTTTCTAATGGAATATTGTATTAGATAGTTAAGGCATCATGACGAAGTTCTTGGAAATGTGTTTTAGACTATCGCTTGCGAATGGATTTACTGCGACTGCAAAACGTAGTATTTGCGGCCACAATTCGAACGCTCACTCCACAAAAGTGGAAGCATCCTTGAGCGTTGTCGCGGTTGTTCACCAAAGTGCCCGCGTATGTAATTGGGAGATGCGAAAACCTATCGTCGCGAACCGGTTGGTCAAGCTATCGATCGATTTTTTGCATACAA
>JANODW010000454.1:0-3101 GCA_031412875.1 Pirellula sp.
ACACCTCGATTGCGACGGGTGACGCTGGTCGATCCTTTGGGACCGGATGCGAGTGGCAATGGCGGTTGGTTGCGATTGGCAAGCGCTATCCAGTTATCGACGATCAGTGGTGGAGACGTTTTGCAAGCTCAAGCGGAGACGGACAAAAGCGCAGCGCCTTTGCGAGGCGAGTACGTGGATAGTTCGGGAGCATTGCTGCAGTCGCCCACGAGCAGCGGTGCGGTTTCGTGGATTGCCACTCTTACTCCTTCGGATTCGACACCCATTGTATCGCCAAAATCCTTGAGCTTCCTCAATCCGACGGTCCCACCCACGATCGAGTTCTTTCCCGAAAATTATGATTTGGCCGTGGTGGTTTTTAGTCGTCGGGACGTTCGGGAGCAATTGGATCCAGCCAATGGGATTGTGCCTTCAAGTGAGCGGCTTGGGCTATTCAAAGTGGTCGATTCCGAATACTTGACATCAGGCACGTTTGATTTCGAAATCACCTCGGATCCCTCGGTAGACCCGAAGATCAAGATCGGATCGTGGTTGATGCTTTCGAGGTACATGTATGTCGATCCCTACAATCAATTAGCCACTCAACGGATTCGGGAGCGACACAAGTGGTACCGAGTAATCAATGTCAGCGGCGACAGTACGTTTCCACGACTGGTTCGCGTGGCAGGCCAACCTTGGGATTGGACCGAGACGGAAGTACGCGTCATCGAGAAAATGCGAGCAGCCACTCCTGCGATTGGAATCCCGACTATGCCGACAACGGCGGTAACACTTCTTAAAGATGTGGTTCAGGTATATCAGCGAAATGTAACGCTGCAACCGTTTTAGTTCGTTTTGCAAACAGCAATGGCCTTTTCACTCTCCACACACACAACCTGCGAGAGGCAAAGAAAATGACTTATATAACGATGAGACACATGCGAAAAAACTCGAAACGCCAAGGCTTGATCCTGCTCATTGCATTGGGCATGCTTGCGATGTTTTCGTTGCTTGCTGTGACCTACATGGTATTTGCGAGTTCGTCGTTGGTAGGCTCCCAGTCGTTGGTGACCAAAGCCAGGAATTCCAATGTTACGATCGAGGGAGCGAGCCAAGCGGTCGCCAACGCATTGTTGCGAGGCACCAACGACCAAACGTCTGCCTTGCACAAGCACGGATTGCTTGAAGATATCTTTGGCCCAAATCCCATTCGATCCCGTTTTGGAAATACGTTGCTAGGGTCGGTTGCTTTCAAATCGGACTGGTGTCGGTTGCTGAGTCCTGCTGCTCCCCTGATGAGCGGAACAGGTCCCAATCTGGTTAAAGTATCTTTGCTCAACAGTTTGGATGTCGTAAACGGACCGCTTTCGAGGATGGAGAATGAGTACAACTCTCGCATCCTGACCGTGCTAGAGGGACCGCTTGCGGGTCAATCGTTTCGTATTGTCAAGTATGTTGGATACGTACGTCCTCCAACGGCATCGAATACCGACTTTGACCCAAATGTCCCCAACGTCGCACCGTGGTCGACACAGCAGTATGCGGACCCCTTGGGGAACAACATCGAATATTCCGTGCTGATCGATTTGAGCGATGTGAAAGGGACCACCTTTGTCGGGCAAAGAATCAACGGAGCGGGCAAGGCAGAGACCATTACACTTTCTTTAGCGGATTGGATCAAGGATTTCGGAGTCGACTCGCTATTCTTCCTGAAGAATGGGAGCCTGTATCAAGGGTACTCGTTCTTGATAAACGATGTCGCTTTCAACAGTGCCGGGATCGGCATGAACGATCTACTTCCAGCACCTACTTCCCCCCCCACCGTTCCCCCACCTGGCTTTGGTACGCTGGATTCTCGAGAGTTCATGAGACTGCCAACCGGCAGAGCTTGGAAGATTCCGCCCGCCTTGTTGCCTAACTATGACTACTTGAGCAACTTCGATTACATGAATGTTCCTGTAGATGGGATTGGAATTTCAAAGAGGAAAGACGCGTCCAAGCTGCTTAACGGATCGAGCAACGAGGGCTACGACGTTCCGGATTGGCGAGACTTTTGGCTGGCCCATGGCAGCTACTACAACAACATCTTGACGGTGATCCCCTCATTTCATCGTCCCGAATTGGTGAATTACATTTCGGGTCTATTCGGTTCACCCTCCAGCATGACTCTCAATGATGTGCGGGAGATGATTCAATTGATCGACGCGTCCACGGCGAGAATCATGCGGTACAGTTTCCAGACAGGGCCTGGAACATTTGTGCGGGCCAATCCAGGCTTCCGCAGCAACATCGATCCGGATGATTCGATGGTCGATGTCGCTTCGGGAGGAACCTTTACCTGGAGCAATCCGCCAAGCGGTCTTGAGATAGCGCGTTTGCAAGCCTACGTGGCCAAGCAAATCAACGGGCCATGGGACGTAGACAACGACAAGGATGGAGCGAACGACAGCGTCCTGATCAATCCAGGTTTGCCCGTTGTGTATGCTCCAGACGGACGGATGCTGCGTCCGGTCGCATCGATTTTGGTCGAAGATCTCGATTCCAGAATCAATATCAATACCGCTGGGGATCGATCGCAAGGGCTGCTTGGATTTAACCTCGGCATCAATCCGGCAGCCAATCGGGCCAAGGCGGCGGGCTCACCGGTCCCGCAGGGGTTTGGCGTTGGGCCAGCGGAAATCTCGCTGTCCAGTCTTTTTCCTGCATCGTCGTTGCGATCTCCGACCGTGACGGGCGCGTTCTCCATTTTCGATGATCGGTATGGCGCGGGACGATATGTTCGCCGTCCTGTGAACTTAGGGGACGTGGCGCTCGATCGTGTGCCGGGCCGAAGGTATCTCAATTCCTCCTTTACCGAGAATGATAACTTCAGTCAGTTTTTTGAAAGGGAGATACACGACCCTTCGATCGTGACAACCCCATCGGGCCGTCGAGGCAGCGTGGCCGCGGAGGTGGATCGCAACGGAAACTTGGCACTCATCAATCAGATCAGTCCCGATGCGGATGTGTATGCGTTTGCAGCCCCTAACTTGGTATCGGAAATCAATGACGACCCGTACGAAGCAAACGCGATGGAGAAGAGCACCGCAGACGATCCGTTTGGTTTGACCGAACTAGCTGCG
>JANODW010000455.1:0-5262 GCA_031412875.1 Pirellula sp.
GCTCAAAAATGAGATCCATCTGCACCTCACCATCGATGGATCGGACCAAGTCGGAATGGATGAGTTTGGGGTTCTCCTGTCGCTGCGCTCGACGGCCGCCATCGGTCGCGAACTCGGCGGCTTCGGTCAGTACCTACAAAACAATGTCTATAGCTACATCGGCGGCAAGTACCAACCTATCAACTTTCGAGACCGCTTGCAGAAATCGATCGAAATGGCTTTCAGAGATGAGTTGGAAATCGTCAACTTGGGCTTCTTCGATTCAATGAACCCGCCTCGATCCATCCAAGTCAACGGGAAGAGTGGATGGGAAGAAAAACCGCTTTGCTATATGGTGCTCAAAGCCAAAACGCCGAGTGTGGATCGATTGCCATTGCTACAAATGGACGTCAACACGATGGACGATTCAGGAATGGTCGTGTTGCCTGTTCACTCCAATAGCGTTGCATTGGACGCCACGAGGTCTGCTAGTTCCGGGACCGACACGTCCGCGATGGCCTCGAGACCTATCTATGACTTATCGGTATCTCAAGTAATCGATACTCGCGAAAGCACAATGCAAAAGGAAAAGTGCATTCGGTTCGAAATCTCAGCCACCGGACGCGGAATCGTTCCGTCTATCGAACATTTGTTGAGCGGTCTGGAAGGATCGATTCCTGGATATTCCATCAACAAGGAAAAGATCGAGTCGGAAGCCATTCAAGTCGTCGGGATCGAAGCGAACAACAAATCCATTGCAACAAGTCTCAACGCATCCAACGAATCCAATGCCTACATGAGCGTGGACTCGGACGGTTTGTTCCGGTTGCCAACCAGCCGAAAGTGGGTCATCCGCTTCGAACCCAACGCGGTCACCCCCGAAAACAAGGTGGTTGTTCCCAAACTTTCTTCAAGACTCAACGGCTCCCTTCGATCCGAGCGCTTCGTTGATATGGATTTGGTTCCGGTTATTGATGAATCATTCCCGTTGCACGCCACCTCGCGCGTTCCGTTACCCGTTTTTGTTGGAGGAGGCATTGCGTCGATTTTGATTCCTATATTGGGCTGGAGCGTCTTGCGGCGGCGAAACCGCGGCCCCATGCTCGAGGATGCGATGTTGCAATTGCCAAAGGATATCACTCCGTTCTCCGCCATCATCACACTTCAGCGTTTTGCTAAACACTTCGGCTCCAAATTGAACAACCATGAACGACAGCAATTGCATTCGGATATTGCTGCCCTCGAAAAGAAATTTTTCTCAGCAGAGACCAACGAACAGTCGGTGGAGACAAAAGGTATGATCGATACGACGGCTGCAAACGAGACCTTACAATGTTGGCATAAAGTGCTTGCCCATGCTTAGACTAGCCTCTCGAAGGTTCCATTTGTACGTCGGAAAACAACTCCTAGTTTTCAAGTAGAAACGGGAGAAGCTCTGCCAAGACGCGGTCCCGGTGCGTCTCCAAGAGACCATGAGATGCGCCGGGGATCGTCACCAATTTCGCATTAGTCAACAGGACTGACGCTTCGGCTGAAGTCGTAGCCAGAGGAACCACCTTGTCAGCTTCTCCATGAAGGATCAGTGTTGGCCGCTTTTCCTTTACCGCTACCGCGCGGAAATCTGTAAAGGCAAACGATTGAATGCATTCCAACGCAGCCTTCAACGACGCCTGCATCGCCATCGATCGATGCCATTCTAGAACAGCGTTCGAGACGGGTGATTTTAGAACCCCTACATTGAAAAAATCGGAAAAGAATTCTGAGTAAAAACTGCAACGATCCGCGCGAAGTCGCTTCATCATGTCTTCAAAAAGACTCGGTGGAGGACCTTTCGGGGAAGCAAGCATGGGCACGATCGACGAGATCAACACCAAACTGCGGATAGTGTTCGTTGGAAAACGATGCGGATAGTTGATCACCTCGCCGCCACCCATCGAAAAACCGACCAAGGTAGCATCCTCTAAACGCAGGTTGTCGATCACCGCATTGAGGTCGTCGGTCAATGAGTTGTAATCAAATCCAATCCAGGGCTGATCGGACTTTCCAAAACCTCTTCGATCGTAGCTGATGGCAGTAAAGCCTGCTTCGGCTATCGAGCACGCAATCGCATCCCACGAATCGCCACATAGCGGCCACCCATGGATGAAAATGACCGGCCTACCTTGACCCCACATTTTATAGGCGATCTTGGTACCGTCCTTTGTCTCTATAAAGCTCATCGCTCGTCCTCAAGTTCTCGTTGCTCCGCGGTTTTGAGTGTTTACAAACACGGTCGCATACCAGGGATTGGAATGTGACGAAGATGCACAACGCGTGCCGAACCGACGTCCGTATCGCAACTTATTTGGGTTGCAAAATCGGTCGTTGCCCGAAGCGAGACAAATACGGTACCCAGTGAGCGACTGAGCGGCCATCGCACACCCTGACCTTTCAGCCACCATTCCCAGTCGCCATTCCCAGTCACCAGTCGCCTATGTCCATTTCGCGAAGTGTTTGGTACCCTAGGTAAACATTGTCGACAAACGGTACTCAAGAAGTGGCATTGCCGATGCATTCCGAGCCAAAAACGCAAGTTCGATCCCAACCTCTTTCAACGCGAGAACAACTGCTCGGTTTTGCTCACGATTTGCGAAATCCCTTGGCGGCAATCCAGAATGCGGTCGATGTGATTCGATTGGATCCGGGAATGTCCCAAGATTCATCGTCCATGCTCGCAATTCTCGATCGTCAGCTCGTCCAAATCATTAAGCTCGTAGCAAACTTTTCAGAACAAGCCGCCGCGACCGACCAGACCGCGACCGAGCAAACTGCGGGGGAAAACACGGCCATTGATCAATCTGCGACCGAAATGGCTGGCGTTGAACTCGACACTCCGGTAGCTGTTGGATCGAGTTTCTCTTCGATCGCGGATTGGGCTGCGGTTCGGAAGTGGGATATTTTGGTCGTGGATGATACGCGGTTGGTAGCGCACGCGCTCGGGATGATGCTTAAAAAGCTTGGGCAAAGCGTTCGAACGGTTTCCAACGGCGAGAGCGCCCTTACGGCCATGCTGGAGCGAATGCCTGATCTGGTTTTCTCAGACATACAGATGTTAGGCATGAGCGGGCATGAACTCGCCACGCGAATCCGTCAAATGCCGCTCGGACAATGCGTCCGACTGATCGCACTCAGCGGAAGCAATTTGCTCCAGGATCAGCAGCGTTCCAAGGATGCCGGCTTTGACGAGCACCTTGAAAAACCCATGAGTGTCAGAACACTGCAACGCGTCTTAAACGGCTGATGCGTTTGTGTTGGGTTTAGGGAGACTGGAACAGCTCCTTGGTCTTTTGCTCGACTGCATTTGCGTCTTGTTTCATCTTGCCGGAATCCATTTTGAGGCGGACATCGACGTTGTCCCCCAACAATTCTTTGTTGCTCGAAACGCTAAACCAGCCTCGCAAGAATCCAACGCAGACCACGAGCACCAAGAGAATAAGCACGAACGAAGAAAATCTACGCATGTCAGTTACCAGTTCCGGAAAGGATTCTATTGTCCAAGAGCTTCGACCATCGGGCGAAGCAAACACCTAGGTCTATCCCCAATGCAAATGAGATGCCGTCGGGGCGACATTATGGAGACAAAAACCTATTAGGCGAGCGGCGGGATCAGTACTACCGTAGGATGGGACCTTTGGCCCGTCCGTTCATTCGTTCGGGACGATGGTCGCATCCTACGGCTGGTATGTTTCAGCCTGCCGCTCGCCTTAATGGACATTTTGCGTGTAAATTCGGTTTTAGTTCCGTTTGGGTATGCGGATAGGTGCTACCATCACGGCGACGATGCATCAGTTTTTTGAACGCAAGTGCGGAGTTTGGATCGCGTCTACCACCCCAACATTAGAACCAGTGCATGATCCTTCAACGTTTGAGAGACGAAACCTCGCTAAACCATGCCGCCATCGAAGCGAAAATGCCGGTACTCGATCCGGATCTCTCGAAACAAGATTATGGCCTGCTAATCGCACGCTTTTGGGGGTACTATGCGCCGCTCGAGGAGAAGCTTGCCGAAGCCGTTTACAAATATTGGCCCGGCCAAGAGTATGATTGCGCTGAGCGGTTCAAGGTGCCTCTCCTGGAGAAGGATCTGCAATCGTTGAACGCTTCGGCAGAGGCGCACCAGCGCTGCCGCGATTTGCCAAACCTGAACACACCCGGGCAGGTCCTGGGTTGTTTGTATGTGCTCGAAGGATCCACGCTAGGTGGACAAATCATCAGCAGGCACTTGTTGGCCAATCTTGGATTGGGTCCAGATTCCGGAGCTGCGTTCTTCAATGGTTACGGTGCGAATTCGGGTTCGCAATGGCAATCTTTTCGCACTTTCCTGACCAAAAATTCAGAGATCGTTAAGCAAGACGATGAGATTGTGATGGCGGCTAACGCCACCTTTCAGTCCCTGGGACGTTGGCTTTTTCCGAATGCATGGGGTCGGGATTGACGGAATAGTTCGTGAAAAATTGTGGTGTTGCGAGACGCCGACCTCTGACCCAGTGAGAAATCCAACGGAAGAAGTATCAGTATGAACCCGGAGTATTTGGAGGACTCGCCACGACATGCGTGGGGAAACGGTCCCTACAGCATCAAACGCCATGGGACAACACTGGCAACCTGCGAGAGCGAACCCACGCGACACCCCGGTTGTATCCAAGCGCATGGAGTACTGCTGGTGTTGCGATTGAGCGACCTAACGGTCCTCCAAGCCAGTGAAAACACTTCACTTTTCTTTCACGATTCTCCTAACACGTTGCTTGGTCAGTCCATCGTTCGAATCGTGGGGCAAAGCAACACTGATCGATTGATGGAGATGATAGCCGTTGAGGCTATCGAACATTCGGCCAAGCGTGCATTTGCAATGTTGGCCAAGGATGAGCATACGACGTTGGATGTTACCATTCATACCAACGATGGGCTGCTCCTGATGGAATTCGAGGCGGCGGCATTCCATCCGGATCCGAGGGACCAAGACTACTTCACGATTGTGAAGGAAGCGGTGTGCTACATCCAAGCAGCGAACGGACTTCAAGACTTTTGCAATCAGGTGGCTAAGGAGGTGCAAAAAATCACAGGGATTGACCGAACGATGGTCTACCGATTTCACGCCGACTTTCACGGTGAGGTCTATGCGGAAAGCAAACGCGAGGATTTGAGTTCTCTGTTAGGGTTGCACTACCCAGCATCGGACATACCGAAACAAGCGAGAGATATTTACCAACGGATCTGGATCCGGCCATTGCCTGACGCAGCAGG
>JANODW010000456.1:0-1591 GCA_031412875.1 Pirellula sp.
GATCGTGCACCGGAGCCCTTCGACCGCCCCGCACGAACCGGTCCTCTTGCAAACGCTCCGCGATCAACTCCAACGCCACGTTTACCCTGTCCACCGTCTGGATCGGCCCACCGCAGGCTTGATCCTGTTCGGCCTGAATCCCCAGTCGGCAGCCAAAATGGTGGACCTGTTTACGCGGCGAATGGTCGATAAATACTACCAAGCGCTCGTCCTGGGCTTCGCTCCAGACCATGGTTCCATTACCACTCCCCTCACCAAATCACCCACGGACGATTGGGACCAAAAAGAGGCGCACCCAAGCGTGCTTCAAGACGCTTGGACCGACTATCAAACCCTCGCACGCTATCGTATCCCTATCGGCGATAGCGCTCCCTCGGCCTCCCCGGTTTCTTTGCTGGAAATCCATCCCAAGACAGGTCGATCGCACCAAATCCGCAGGCACTTACTAGAAATCGGCCATCCGATCGTCGGCGATCAACGCCACGGCGATCCGACGATTAACGTTTCCATCACGCAAAGGACCGGCGTCGTGCGGATGCTGCTGACGTCCATGCGACTGGATTTCAGACACCCTTATAGCAGCGAATTGCAGTCCCTATGGGTCGGTCGCGGATCGGAATTCAACCGCGTCGTATCCCAATGCGAACCTTTCCATGTCGAAAGGAATGCTTTGTGACACTGACTCCCAGCACATGATTAGGCGAGCGGCAAACGGAAACACCGCATCCGTAGTTTGGGACCATTGTCCCGAACTAGCAAACGGACGGGACAAGGGTCCCATCCTACGGTAGTAGGGACCGATCACTTCGCCTCTTCGGGCGATTTGGACTCCTGGGGATTCGCTGCGTCGTAATCTCGTACCATTTTCTCGACCGTATCTGCCATTCCATCGTTGCCAATGGCTCGATAGGCGGGAATCAGCTTTCGCCGGGTGGAATAGCGAGTCTTGTCGATTCGCAGTGCAAGCTCGTATTTGCTGACGGCTTCTTTGGGACGCTTTGCGATCATGAGAACGTCCCCCAAAGTGTCCAAGATTTCGGCGTTGCCGGGGGCGAGCGTCGTCGCTTTGCTGAGCATTTCAAGAGCCTTCGGAACGTTGGTCTCCGAGTCCCGTGCTAAGCAAAGCGCATAGTTGTTGAGCACCCCAAGATTGTTGGGATCTTTTCGAAGCGCTATATCCCAATTCTTCATCGCTTCTTTGATGATGCCCTTAACGAATAGGCCTTCCGCAAGCGCGATGTGTGCCGATACGCTGCTGACCCCAAGATCCATTTGCTTCCTCAATATCCCCTTGAGCATCTCTGTGGGTTTCAAGTCCAGTCGAAGCATGTTGGCAATATCGCCCGACAAGTTCGGATTGAGCGGATCGACCTCGGCCGCTTTCTCTAACGATGCCAAATCGGCTTGCGTCGTTCCCGCGTCTGTTTTGAAAATCGATTTTTGGTAGAGCAACCGATAGATCTCGGACAACTCTCGCTTCGTTTCTGGGCCGCTCAGTTTATTCGACAACGCTTCGGTCAGAATCTCTGCAGCCCTTTCGAACTGATTGGTCATTTTCCGAAGCTCGGCAATCGCAAGTCGATCGCTTTGC
>JANODW010000457.1:0-3040 GCA_031412875.1 Pirellula sp.
ATTTTGCAACGATTGGAGGGTATTTTTGGGTGGGTTGGGTGTGTGGTGGGTTGGGTGTGTTGGGGTGGGTATAGTTGCACCCGGCAGGTGCAACCTACGGGGGTAACCTACGGGGGCAACCTACGGGGGTTAGAGGGGTGAAACTAGGAACTGTTTTGGAATATACTGTACCGCCCTCGGGATTGAGAAACCCGAGAGCCTTGCGCAGTGTTGCCCGTGTGGCTTGCTTTGCCTGTGGCCTGTGTTGGCCTGCGAATCCACTGCTCCCCCAATTGCTCACCGAGGAACCTCTCCATGTTTCAAATCCAACACGTTCGCAATTTCGTTGCAATGGTTTGCATCGCCGTACCGCATTTGCATGCGCAGCAATCGCCAGCTCCGGACCCTTTCGCGATCGATTGGGCTTGGTCGAAGCTGGACGTGCAAGGAGCCGGCGAAGCGTTTTGGCCTCAGTTTCGCGGTCCCACCGGCGATGGGCATACGTCCCCCTCCGCCAACCTTCCCACCCAATGGAGCGAAACGGAAAACGTTCGATGGCGGACCGACATTCCCGGCAAAGCTTGGTCGTCCCCAGTTGTTTGGGGCGACACCGTTTGGGTTACCACCGCGTCCGAAAATGGGCTGACCATGTCAGCGCTATCGCTCGATCGCAAAACGGGTGCGATCCGATGGAACAAAGAAGTGTTCACGAACGAGGAAACACAAAAAGATTTTCATGCGTTCAACTCCTACGGCTCACCGACCCCCGTCGTCGATGCGAACCATCTCTACGTTTCCTTTGGAGCGTACGGCACCGCCGCCCTGAAACGCGAGACCGGCGAAATCGTTTGGCAACGGCGCGACCTCAAGTGCAATCACTTCCGCGGCGCCGGTTCCTCTCCCATCCTCTTCCGAAACCTGCTCATCTTCCACATGGATGGCTTCGACAAGCAGTTTGTGGTTGCGTTGAACAAGCAAACGGGCGAAACCGTTTGGCTTAAGGATCGCAACGTCCAATACGGGACCGACGATGGGGATGTGAAAAAAGCCTTCGGAACCCCTCATATCGTCGAAGCCACATTGCCCGATGGCACCAAGCAGATCCAAATGCTGAGCACGACCTCCAAGGCAATCATCGCATACGATCCAACGAGCGGAAAAGAACTTTGGCATGTGCGATACGGAGAGTTCTCCTCCGCATCCAGACCGCTCTTTGACGGCAAAGTGGTCTACACGAACACCGGTTTCAGCAAAGGGAAAATGATCGCGATCGCGATGGGCGGGTCCGGGGACATTACTAAATCGCATGTGCTCTGGGAAGCGGCCAAAGCGATCGGCAATAAACCGTCCCCATTGCTCATCGGCGACAAGCTGATTTGCAGCCTCGACGACAAAGGCATATTGACCGCATTGGACCGCTCGACCGGCCTGATGGTTTGGCAAGAGCGGCTCGGAGGCGATTTCAGCAGCTCGCCTATCCTGGCCGCCAATCGAATCTATTGCCTCGACGAAAAAGGCAAAGGACACGTGTATTCGATCGAGGGCAAAGCGTTGGCGGTCAACACGCTCGACGCTGGCTGCCTCGCGTCACCCGCAGTCGCTGGCAATGACCTTATCGTAAGAACCCGAAACGCGTTATACTGTATTGGCGACAAGAAATAACACGCGTGGCAAGCGGATGAGACAATGCCTAACACGGACGAACTGCTCGCTGATACCTGGCGAGTGCATCAACAAGGAAACGCTGCTCGTGCAGAACAAATCTATCGATCTGTCCTGCAACGCGAACCCAACCACGTTAACGGGTGGTGCTATCTTGGGATCGCGCTGCACGATTTGAAACGATACGCCCAATCGGTCGAGGCTTATCAGCGGGCACTGGCGTTGCAACCTAATTTCCCGGTCGCTCTTAACAATCTCGGCAATTCGTTACGGTATCTGGGTCGGGTCCAAGAAGCGGACGATGCGTTTCAAAAAGCTCTCGACTTATCGCCAGATTATTTCAATGCCTACCGCAATCGCGGTACCCTCCACGCTTGGACGGGCCGTGTTGACTTGGCGTTTAAATACTACGAACAAGCGATGAAATTGAATCCGAACGATGCAGAATTGCACCGCAATCTCGGTGTGATTCATCTCTACCAAGGAAACTTCGAAGCAGGCTGGAGGGAGTACGATTACCGCTGGAGATGCGCCGAAGCGATCCAATATTCCTACCCACAACCCAAATGGCAAGGGGAGCCACTCGATGGGAAAACCGTCCTGCTCTATTGCGAACAAGGGCTCGGCGACACGATCCATTTCATTCGTTTCGCCAAAGAACTCAAGGACCGTGGCGCCAGAACCATCGCCCATATCCAACCCCCCTTGCTCGCCATCCTGCAAGGATACAAAGGGATAGACTATCTCATCCCCAACTCGCTCAAAATCGATCAGCATTTCGACTACCACTGTTCGCTGCTCGATGTCGCTGGCGTTCTCAAGATCGACGCAACAAATATTCCGAACCAAGTACCATACTTGCACACGCCCAAACATTTGATCGATTATTGGAATGGGGTATTGAAACGGGAACTGCCGCCCGCAAAGGCCCGCGTCGGGATCGTCTGGCAAGGAAACCCAGACCATCAAGCCGACATGTTCCGATCCCTACCACTCAACGCGCTGGCCCCACTCGCTGATATCGATGGGATCCAGTTGATTAGCCTGCAGCGCGGGTTTGGATCCGAGCAACTCGCAACTTGGCAGGGATCCAAAATCATCTACTGCTTGCCCGATAACATCGACCAGTCCGGCGGTGCCTTCATGGACACTTCGGCGATCCTCGAGTACTTGGATTTCGTAGTGACCAGCGATACCTCGATGGCGCACTTGGCCGGCGCCCTAGCCAGACCGACATGCATCCTGCTGGGTTACACGCCCGATTGGCGATGGCTTCAACAAGGGGATATCAGCCCTTGGTATCCCACTTGCAAATTGTTCCGGCAAAAGCAAATTGGAGACTGGAGTCCGGCTGTCGATGGGATTCGTCAGCACATCGAACAATGGATCCGCAATCTCT
>JANODW010000458.1:0-2866 GCA_031412875.1 Pirellula sp.
CAAGCGGAGCTTTCAGAATGAGTATTTGAAGATGCTTAAAGACCATGGGGTTGAGTACGATCCCAAGTATCTATGGGAATAGTTACTTTATGTTTCGCCCTCCGGGCTTGACTATTGAAAAGTCCAAAATCCGGTGGTTCACACCACCGGCAGGGATGTATCGCCCTCCGGGCTGTTTCTTGACAGCAAAACGCAGGCTACTTCTTAACGACAAGATCTCGCACCGGAGCGACTTGGCTTCCAAGGCATTCTGGCCAAGACTAACCGATTTAAGTTTAACTCAATGCCTCAATCACCAAGGAACCCGATGCAATTGAAAAGTCAAATTGACAGCAACCACCCCTGCAAACCTCCTGAGTGACCGATCACTGGTAAGCGACGGTGGGTCGTTGAACACAATCCATAGCGATCCCTCGCCCGTTCCGCTTGATCTGTTCTTCTGTCTGCAAACGATATTCCAAAGAAAAAACCCGCTCGTATGCGATGGGGAAAGGCAGGGCAGGTCGCATCCGGTAGATGCGACCTACGGCCGGACGGACTGGTCGACCTCGGGTTCTTTGATTGGCTCGGTGCTGGGACACTCCTTTTCAGGCAATCTGCCCACCTCCCTGAGCGCCCGACGCAATACCATTTCGATCTGACTGTTCATGCTGCGAAACTCGTCCTCCGACCAACGACGCAGCGCATCCAGCGTTGCAGGATGAAGTCGCAATAGAAATGAGTCTCGCTTGGTCACTATGGATACCTGCTTACAAAGGCGAAAGGGCTCGCTCCCTCTTCTCGCAGAAATACTTAATAAAGGGAACCTGTGTTGATGACCGGTTGGGCGTGGCCACATAACACAACGAGCAAATTGGATACCATTGCCGCTCGACGTTCCTCGTCTAACTCGACAATCTTGTCTTTGCTGAGCCGATCAAGAGCCATCTGCACCATTCCTACCGCTCCATCCACAATCTTCGTCCGCGCTGCTACCACCGCATGCGCTTGTTGCCTTTGCAACATTGCAGCCGCAATCTCCGGCGCGTATGCCAAGTGGCTGATGCGCGCTTCAATCACCTTCACTCCCGCTTTGTCCAACCGCGACTGGATGTCGTGACACAGTTGATCGCTGATCTCTTGTATCGATCCTCGCAACGACATCTCGTGATCTTCGCTGTCATAAGGGTGACGTGAGGCCAAATTTCTTAACGCCGCTTCGCTCTGAACGGAAACGTAGTCCTCGTAATCGTCGACTTCAAACATCGCCTCTGCCGTGTTCACTACCTTCCATACCACCACTGCCGAAATTTCGATCGGGTTGCCGTCTCGATCGTTCACCTTCGACGGTCTGCCATGTGTCCTCGATTTCTGTTGCACAATCTGACCAGCCTCATTTTTCTTTTCGTGGATCGACGATGATCCCGTCTCAAAATTGCGAATCCGCAGCGAAATCCGCTTCTTGGAATAAAACGGATTGACCCAATAGAAACCGGATTGCGATACCGTTCCCCGATACTCGCCAAACAAAAGCAACACACGAGCATCGTTCGGTTGGACCGCCATGCAGCCCAGCAAAGACAATAAGCACGCAGTCGCGAATGGAAAAACAAGAATCAAAAGGGCAGGAACATGCATGCCCACCGCCGCGACGAACCCAAGAACGGACAACAGCAACCCCCCAATGCACAGGGCCAACGGTGTCCAACCCGCTTTCGGAACCAACACTTTCTCTTGACAGCTACCAACCATAAAATCCCCCCTTAAACGACAAAGATAGTAATATCGAAGTGATATCACTATGGTAGCACGTTTTTCAGCCGTTCAAGTGGCGTGACGCCTTCAATCGGTTCAAAAACCTGGGTTTTAAGCAAAAAACTCCAGCTAGTTGAATTTGGCTTAGGGATTAGCATCATTCGCTGAGTTAAGATTGGGGAATCCTCTGCGAATTCGAACGCCGGGATGCCGCCATGTTGACCACTCCGACCGAAGCAACTTTGACGATTCGCTATGAAAACTCCGATCCGGCTTCTCGCGACCCAGTCCCTATGTTTGATAGCTTTTGCGATTTTTTTCGTTGTTCGCTCGGAAGCTCAGGATCCCTTTTCGCCGGACGAAAATGCTGGCGAGGCGACAGCTCAGGAGCTCGGAGACAATTCAGCGGCGAAAGGCGCCAAGGATTCCAGTGGCCGGCCGCCTGAGCAAGTAGAACGCAGCGCGGTGGTCCTTTCGATTCGGGCCAATCCACCTCGCACTCCTGCCGAGCTTGCGAGGGCTGTGCAATTGCTGGCTCGCATTCGACGCTGGGACGAGGTAGGACGTTGGTTGGACGAAGCGGCCAAGCTGGGGCTCAACGAAACCAATGCGACCCAGATGGTTCAAGCGGCTGGGGTGCAAACCTTTGTGCAATTGAGCGGACTGGAGTCTGGCTTATCGGATCTTAGAAAGTCGAACGCCCAGAAGATCCTCGACTTGGCATCGGCCGCGGTCAACAATCCCAAGCGGCTTGTCGAGGCCGTTGCGAAATTGCGAAGCCCTATCAAAGCGGAGCGAATGCAGGGTTATCGATCGCTCGAGTCGGCTGGAAATCGAGGTGTGGCTGCGTTGATCAACCACTTTTTAGACGACACCGCATCCAAGCCTGCGCCAGCGATGTGCGAAGCTTTTGCTTTGATGGGCAAATCCGCTTTCGGTGCGTGGCAAGCAGCCATGACCACCTCGAATGCCATTGCGCGTGGCAAGCTCGCCCTCCTCGCGGTCCGGGCGGGAGACGCGTCCTTGACCATGCAACTTTGTATTGCGGCCAACGATGTGCGTGTCGACCAAACGGTTCGAGAGGAATTGGCCACGATCGCTGCCGCGAAAGGCAAGTCGATCCCGAAGACCC
>JANODW010000459.1:0-2629 GCA_031412875.1 Pirellula sp.
CGACTGACGAACCTCCCGTGAGACCTACTTCCCTTTTGATTTTTCTGTTTATGGTGCTATTCCAATCGGCCGGCCTGCAGCGATGCTCCGCCACGTATGCAGAGCGTATTTTTCAAGTGGAACTCAGCGAGGGCTTGGGCAAGGAATCCAAAGAGGGTCGCTTGATTGTTTTCTTGATCGCCGATTCATCGCAGGTTCCCAAGCAAAGCGCTCCGGTAGATGGTCCTTTTTGGGATGATCCCCAGCCTCTTTTTGCGACCGACGTAAAAATGGAATCGAAAGCAATCATTGCGATCGGTGACACGGCGGATTGCTTCCCGATTCCACCTAGCCAACTGGCACCGGGCAAGTACCGTGCGCAAGCCCGACTGGATCTGGCCCGCACCAATAGCAATTGGCGTCGTGAAGCGGGCAATCTTTGGTCGGACGAGGTTGTGTTCGAAGTGACCGGCGCATCGACCAAACAAGTGATCCCGCTCAAACTCTCGCATGTGGTTGAGCCGCAGACCATGAAACAAATAGATGGAGTGGAGTGGTTTGAAGTACGATCGGACCTTCTTTCCAAATTTCGGGGCCGTGAGGTGAAGTTGCGAGCGGGTGTGGTATTGCCACAGAACTATGATTCCAAGAGAAAGTATGCGGCCATTTACGAAGTGCCTGGCTTTGGCGGGGATCATAGCGAAGCGGGTTCGAATCGACGTCGACCGAACGAGAACAGCGATGCAGCGGCGCTTGCAAAATCGGTGTTTCGAGTTGTATTGGACCCCGAGGGGCCTAACGGCCACACCCTTTTTGCGGACTCGGCCAACAATGGTCCTTGCGGACAAGCGTTAACGCAGGAGCTGATCCCTGCGTTGGAACAGCGATACCCGCTCATTGCGGTACCTTCGGCGCGCCTTCTGCGTGGGCATTCTTCGGGAGGATGGTCGACGCTTTGGCTCGCCACGACCTATCCTCAAGTCTTCGGGGCGACATGGTCGAGTGCCCCGGATCCAGTCGATTTCCGTCGCTTTCAAAAAGTGGATATTTATGGCCAATCGAACTTCTATACTGACGGGCATGGGAAAGATTTGCCGAGTCTCCGCAAGGGGGACGTGATCGAGATGACCATTCGTCAAGAATCGCGAGGCGAAGACATCTTGGGGCCGGACAACACATCGGCGCAGCAATGGGATTCGTGGTTTGCAGTTTTCGGTCCAAGGAACGCTTTGGGCAATGCCGCTGCGCTGTTCGATCCGGTGACGGGCAGAATCAACGCCAACATCGTCGACTTCTATCAGAAATACGACATTTGCAAGCGATTGCAAAACGACCCGCAAGGGATGCTTCCGCTGTTTCGGAACAACGTCCGCTTGGTGGTGGGGACCGAAGACAGTTTCTATTTAAACGAAGCGGTCGCGTTATTGGACGCGGAGTTGAGCAAGCTAGGCAGAGCCCCCACGGACCGCGGCTACATCAAAATGATTCCAGGGGACCACGGCTCGATATTCTCGAGCGAAGCGGTGCGAGCATTCCCGCGTGAAATGCTAGAGCACTTACGAAAAGCGGCCCATATCCAATAGCAGCGTATGGCCCCGCTTTAAAAGCGGCAGACTAACCGCGGAGAACGCTGAGTTGCGCAGAGGAGTGCATGACTACTACATTTAACTCTGCGTCCCTCCGCGACCGCTGCGGTTAAAAAGAGAGGGCACCCCCGCATCGTTAGCCAAAGAAGCGATCCCCACAGGCCAACGCACCTATCGAACGAACGGGTCCCCGCTCCCTGAAGCGACCTATTACTACAGCGTGGCGTGGTCCCATAGTCGCCTTTCGCTCTGCGAAAGTGAGCGTTTGCCGAGCAAAAGTCGACGCGTTGCGCTGAAGCACTAGTTGCGATCTGGCCATCGTTTCGAATGAGTTCGCGGTTGATGTTATGTCGACCTAGGGTCTTCGAAGACCTCGGCGACAGAATTTTGGCCACGCGAGACGCAGTTACCATTCGCAAAGTGGCTTAGCCGTCGGTCAACCGACGCAATCCCATTGCAAAGATGGATAGCCCTTTGTTGGCTCGCTCTGCGGTTTCAGCCGCGACACCGGAGGGCTCGCGCCCAGCCGCTACGAAATTCAAGGGCATTGGGCTTGCGCCCTGCCACTTTTTAAGGCAAGACTAAAAAGCGGCTTTGGTTTTGAAATCAGTTCGACTTTAGATCCTTGTAAATGATCCCATCCTTCATGATCGTTGCAAAGTTTCTGGCAGGGTCTGCTATTAATTGTATGTCTTCCAGCGGATCGCCATTGACCAATAGTAGGTCCGCCAGTGCCCCTTCTTGAACTACACCAATCCTGCCTGCGTAAGGACTTCGTGGGCCCGACAAAGCCAAAAGTTCGGCGTTGACCGAAGTCGCCATCTGCAATGTTTCCGCCGCAGTATACCAGCGGGTCATCTTCGCCAGTTCTAAATTCTGCTTGTCGGCCTTTTGTGCACTGAACAGGATGTCGGTACCCCAAGCTGTTTTGATCTTGAACTTCTTTGCAAGTCGATATGCGATGTCCGTTCCCTCAAACATCTGGAGCTGTTTGAGTCGATTCGCAGACCCTTCCGCAAAAGACGAAGGTCCGTCATTGAGGAACGGTTGTAAACTCCACCAAA
>JANODW010000460.1:0-6606 GCA_031412875.1 Pirellula sp.
CAAGCCCCGGACGGCAGGTTCGCGGGGCGTGGGGCCGCCGCGGGTAGGACGCCAGAGCTGTTGCCGTCGGGGGCAAGCCCCGGACGGCAGGTTCGCGGGGCGTGGGGCCGAAGCGGGTAGGACGCCAAAGCTGTTGCCGTCGGGGGCAAGCCCCAATCGGCTGGAGAACCGATTAGCTGAGACGCGGACGTCTGGGGTGTTCGAGCGTTAGGGGCTTGTCCCCAACTGACTTTGCTTTGGCGTACTAAAGAAGTCCGGTGCGGGCTTGTCCCCACCTGACTTTGCTTTGGCGTACTACAGTATCGCTTGCTCAATGTAGCTCCACACTTTTTGCAGAGCCGTGTGTCGGCGGAGTTCTAGGTAGTAGCTAACAAGCTGCCCTGATGCGCAGCGCGCTCGCAACGAACTTCCCATCTCGGCGGTTCCAACGAAATGGGGTTCCGCAAGAACGAATGATTCGGCGGCCGATTTGGCTGACGTTTGTCGGACGGCCATCGGCCCGCCATGTGGCGCGGCCAAAGCCGGATGTATCAACTCCGTTGTGGCGCGAGGCTCAATGTTTGCCAGTATTCCCTCATAGGCTTCTGCCCAGGCACCGGTCAATCGCATGGTCCCATTTGTGCCTCGAACGCTCGATATTTCGTCAACCGCATCTTGCGGAATCAGGATTCGAATTCCAAGTTGATTCGGATCACCGATGATGCATACGGCATCACCGGTGGACAAGAATGTACCAGGTAAGTTCTCGATATCCGAAGCAATCACGACACCGTCGCATGGCGAATGTATCCTCAGCGACTCAAGCTGCCCCGCTTTCTCGATTTGCTTGGCATGGAGCGATTGGATCGTCGCGTCGACCGCGTGAACGGAGGCGATGTCTTCGACGTATTGCAACGACTGACGACGATAGGCGAATTTCTTTAGTTCGAGTCCAAGAGCATCTAGATCGTATGGAATGCTGGGGTTGGTGAGCTCTAGAAGGAGATCTCCTTTATGGACCGATTGGCCGGACTTCACATGAATGCGAGAGACGAACCCATCTATCTGGCATCGCACGGTTTCGGCAGGTACGAAATCGACCACTCCGCTCAACTTGAGTGTTTCCGGCAGGTAGATTGTCGTTCCGGCAATCCAGCCGACAAAGCCGACAGTCACCACGATCGATGCCAATTGCATGCGCGACGGCACTTCGTTTACCGCACCCCTGACAACATATCGCGAGGCACGCAAAAGCGGCAGGAGGAACCAAAAGATCGATGCCGTCACCGCGAATACAAAACCTGCTCCGGCAAACCAATGACGGGCGGCCAACACCATCGTGATCGCGATTGAGATTCTGCAAAACGCACTCAGGCTGCCGTAGACCAACAAACCCATCTTCGTCCTCGCAGAGTACGAACACGGTCTCCAAACTCCGCAAAGGATCCATTTGAACCAGGATTGAACATAGTCCGAGGCGATCGAACCCAGGTTCGGATACTCTATGAAATCACTCAGCATGAAATAGCCGTCGTAGCGTAGAAAGGGATTCAGATTGACGAGCAGTGTTAGGAGCCCGCCAGTAATCATCACATTCACGCAGACCAGTCGGATCGAATCATTGTCGGTCCAACTGTGCAGCATCGCTGCTATCGCTGCCAGAAAAAGTTCCGCGTACACGCCGGCAAATGCCACATGAATGCGTTCCCATTTTGATGGCAGTCGCCAGATCGACGAAGCATCTACAAAAGGCATCGGAAAGAACATTACAAAATTGAAGCCAAAGCTTTTGACCGTGCCTCCATGGCGCAAGCTACACAAGCCATGCGAGACTTCATGTGCCATCTTGCAGCCCACCGCTGCCAGTAGGAGCCAAAGCCAATTGTCGGCAGCAATCACCTCTTCCGAATTGCTCAAAATACGATCTTGGTCTACGAGAAAGCGTAGACCTCCAACCAAGAGCACCAGCATCCAAAGGATCATCCCCATCGGTTGGTAAAGCCAACCAAAGATTGGATACAACAGGCGAAGCAAGGCGGTGGGGTTGCCTAACGTCCAAGAGAGCGAGAGCGGGTTAATCGCTTGCTGGAGCATTTGTCTCTGAGAAGCTCTCTGGTGCTTATCCTGGATCTCGCCACTAAAACCTTGCGACGCATGAACCAATTGATTCTCCGCTAGCCATCGACAGATCGTATGCGCTCGGTCTTCCGTGATCGCGGTATGGGGCGTTTTCGAGGAAATCAGTGCAATTACGTCTGAAATAGTGTGCTTACCGTTGAGCAACGACACAAATGCATATTCGCTCTCTCCGATTCGAAAATAGACGCTATTGATGGAGTCTTCGACGACGTAACAGGGGACACCGCCATAGGACTGTAGCGAAAAATTCAGATCATGACGAAGACGAAATTGGACGTTGGCAAATTCTTCCGTTGAAATCAATGAGGTACCGTCGGATGGGAGATTGGTTTCGTTCATCGCGGTAGGTCCGCCGTTCCTAAAACGGGATATGGATCGAGTCAAGACTTAGTACAATGTCGGGGTTGCACTTCGAAGTGCTTCCCAAGTTTTGTGAAACAGATTCCAAGCAATCGGAAAACGGTCACCGGTGATCGTTGCATACCCTTGAACACCGGGCCGGACACGAAAATCCGGGTTCGCAATTTCAAGCTCCGCTACGAAAACGTTACTACTATCCCGGACTTCGGATCTAGGCCGAACACTAGCGATAACCCCCTGAAAGTCCTCGGAGAGAAAGCCTTCGAATCGAATAGATACCTCTTGTCCGGATTTCAGATAGAAGTAGTCGATCGCAGGCACTTCTAATTCGATTCGGAGCGGGTCTAACTGAGCGACCTCAAACAATACTTGTCCCATCCGAACGGGAGCACCGGACAGTTTTTCTAGTTCGCCAGTCAACACCATACCGGAGATCGGTGCTAGGATCGCGTGGTTAAATTCCCGATGCTCCAGCAGTTGAAGCTTGCGTTGGATCCGTTCTACTTCGATTAACGCGATTTGTGCTTTCGAGGTGTTGTCGTCTGCTAATTCCTTGTCGTACTCTTTGTGATAGCGATGTTTTTCGGCCGTTAAAGTCGCAATTTCCCATCGGATCTCTTTCGAGTCCATATTCGCGAGGATCTGATTCTCCTGAACAAAGTTCCCCGATCGGATCAATGCCGATTCAACAATCCCATCATGAGGAGCGCCTACCAATCGACGCATCTTGGGCTCCGCTTTGCAGGGAACCTTCATAGTGTAGGGCCACGGTGCCATAAGAAGCGAGGCGGTTGCCAAAACGAACGCGGCCATCGTCAATTTCGCTGTCCGTTTGCTCCCCGTGAACGCCTTGCCTATTCGTCCAAACAAGCCTAGGCGGGAGCGGCTTGCGTGTTGCAGCGCGCTGCCTAGCATTGGCGAAGCCGCATGCAGCAGGCCCAGCAATTTGTCCTCGCGCAGGAAATGGGAACCGGTCAGCACGAGCACGCCTACCGTTCGCGTCCCATGCATCAGAGGTACCGCAGTCCCAGCATCGACGTTCTGGCATTCGACCAGTTTTCTAAGAGCCAGCATTCCAATACTTGATTGAGGATTCAAAGGGGGCCAAGTCCCCAGTTCTCCTTTCATAAGTGTTTCATCGCACGAAGACTGATACGCCTTGGCAACGTCGCTGAATCGATCGAAAGTCGTGTGCCCCGAAATCGCTGCGAGCTTTGTACCAAACGTCAGCTTGCCTTTGAGTCCTAAGGCGACTTGACGGCATCCAACGAAAACCTGAAGCTCGTTCACCACGTGAAGAGCAGCGGTGCTTAACGAGGCTGCATCGGTCACTTTTGCAACCAACTCCATTAACGCAGCCAGCTTGCGGAGATCCGTTTCCTGATCAGCAATCGCAACCTGCGAACGCCAAACTCGCAACGAGAGAATGATTTGTTCGATATAGCGCAATTGCTCGAGATCCATATTGGATGGATTGCCAGTGATCGAAACGGTTAGGACGTCCGAATACGTAGCGAGTGGGCTGAGCGCGACACATATCGCGTAGCTGCCTGGATTTTTAACATCCGCATACACCCGACGTTCTTTATCGATCGACGTTTTCTTGCAACACTCCAACAGGAGAGCTGGTACATCCCGCGCAGCGGTCCGTTTTTGTCGGCGGTCAGCGCACAAGCGAAGCTCACCTAGCCGGTTCACCGTGAAATAATGAGCGGAAAGTGCGCCAACTTTAGTAAGCAAATCCATCGCACAAATTGCTTTCGCAACCGTATCGCCTGGATGGCTGGCAAGCGATTCGATTTCTTTGAGCAGCTCAGTCGCCCATTGTCGCGCTGCAAGCTTGTCGTCCTGCGGTCTGTGATCGGTCTTGCCGATGCGAACGGATGTCGGTGGAAGTTGAATGTTCTGAACGCTCGGGAATGAATCGCTCGAGTGGTAGTTGGCGCTGGGACTATTGGTCATTATTTTCGTTCCAATCTATCCGCGGAATTCGTTATTTTTGGCGACGAGAACGATTTGTCGGTAGCCGTCAGGTCGACCAACCAACATCGCGAGCCGCTGCGAAAGTTTCCGTTTGCATTGTCGAGGAGCAATTCCATTCGAACGGTATTGCTAGCCGCGTCCGTTATCGGCGAGACGAAGTCGACTTTGGCTTGCTCGATCAAGCCCGGGCCTAACTCGACGAGCGCGTTTTTGGCCTTCGCATATTGTTGCGCGACGTTCGATGAAGGGTGGATAACGATGCGTAGTCGATGCAAATCGACGACCGTAACCACGACCGGATCCGCGCTCGTCACAAACTCGCCGACTTGACGGTGAATTCGGCTGACAATTCCGGTAATCGGCGATCGGATCGTCCGTTTCTCAAGTTGGACTTCGACCCGTTTTGCTTCCAGCCGGTTTTGTTGCATATCTTCTTCGGCGGCGAGGACGGCGGTCTTTGCAAGTTCCAAATCGGCTCGGGCACGGATCAACTCCTCCAAAGAGGCGTTTTCTCTGCCGAGTTTTTCCAGGTTGTCAAGTCGACGTTGCTTCACTTTCTCTTCGATGCCAGCAGCATCGAGTTTCGCTCGATTCTCCGCTTTGTTCTTGACCAACTGCAACGTCGAGATCAAAAGTTCTTGATCCAGTTGGACCAGAGGCTCTCCTTTCTTCACTGCTTGGCCCTGAATGACGAGGATTTCCTCGATCGTGGCGTTCTCGGAAGCAGCCACACGAACCGTCTGCGCCGGTTCCATAAGACCTTCGACCATTCCACGATTTTCGACGCTGTTGGTTTGTCCCGCCAGCGTCGTGGCATGGATGGCTACCAATAGGAGTGAACTGGCCAAAATTCGATTCATCATCGGACACCTCGTGGGCTATGGTCACTTATCAATTGTGTTGTCGCCTTGTCATTTTCCATCATCCAAGATCGCATATGAAATGCATGTCGCTCGCATCGCGACTGAATACGCGTGATCGCATGGCCGAAGTTGAATCGAGACTCGCCTCGTTTATCGCACCGCGATTTCATTTTTCTGCCAAGGGAGACATCGTGCCGTTGGATAATTTCGTCATCGGCGGAAAGATAGAACTGACACGAGCCAGGCGCACCCGCGCGGGCTGCTCGACCGGCAAACTGCAAATCAACGCGTCTCGATTCGTGCCTCTCAATGCAGATAACATGCAGTCCGCCGGCCTGGATGGCCACCGAATCAGGCTGAATGTCGGTCCCGCGACCCGCCATGTTGGTCGCAATCGTCACGTTACCGGCGCGACCGGCATCCCGAATAATCTCAGATTCTTCCTTGTCTTGTTTCCCATTGAGAACGACATGCGGAATGTGCTGCTCGGCGAGGATAGCAGACAGGATCTGACTATCGGAAATGGTTCGCGTGCCGAGCAAAACGGGTTGGTTGGATTGAGATCTGCGTCGAATTTCCTGGACGATTGCGTCGAGCTTGGCGTCTCGAGATCCAAAAATTCTGTCGGGTAGGATGCTGCGTTTAGACGGCTTATTCAAGGGGATTCGAACGGTATCGAGCCCGTATATTTTTTTGAATTCCGTTTCGGCTCCGATGGCCGTTCCAGTCATCCCGCACAAGGTAGCGTATTGTCGATAGTACGATTGTCTTGTTATTCTACCTGCAGAAGATTTCTCACTTGTGATCTCCGCACCGGCGTGCTGCTCGACAGCTTGCTGCAACCCAGACTTCCAGGATCGATCGCGAAATATTCGTCCCGAATTTTGATCGACGAGTTGGACCGCGCCATCGACAAGAACATAATCTTCGTCAATTTTTAGCAGGTGTTGAGCGTGCAGTGCATTCTGGACGTAAATCGCCCAAGGCCTTTTCAATTGGGGATGCAGCGCCTCATCGATTTCATTGAGGGAGCGTTCCGTTTTCTCACGACCGATGCTCGTGAGAATCGCGTGTTGGTTCGTATTCTGAATTTGAAAATCATCACCTAGTTTCAATGTGTTTGCGACATGATAGGCCAACGCATAAAGCCTTCTGTCCAGGTCCGCTACGGTCGGTTTCACACTTAAAATAAGCGGTGTCATGGCCTCATCCAAGAGAACGTTATCGATCTCATCGATAAGACTAGCCCATAGCCCCGATTGCATTGGAAGGAACGGAGGAG
>JANODW010000461.1:0-13221 GCA_031412875.1 Pirellula sp.
CGTAGAGCGACCAAGTCACGGTTGAGAGGCTCACGGCCGAGGACGAAGGTGACACAACGATCTCAACATTGGGGCTGGATTCGTAATTCAATTCGTTAACCCAAAAATCGCATTGACCGACTTGGCAAAGTATCAGCGGGAGAACCCATGCAACCACTGAGGAAAATCGAGTGACCATCTGCAAAACCTCATTCACACGGAAAGGACGACGAAAAAACATCGCCTCAAGTAAAATCAGCGATTGAGCCCTTGTAAACCCGTTTGTGCGAAATAAGTCTCCGCAACGGAGTTTTTGACGAGATCCTTTCAGACGGCTACGGGAGCCGCAATGTGAGGATGGGGCTGGTAGTTTTGCAATTCAAAATCGTCGAAGGCGTAGTCCAGAATGCTACTGCGAACGTTCTTGATAATCAGTTGAGGCGCTTCGTGCGGGGTGCGTTCGAGCTGCATTTTCGCTTGATCTAGATGATTGTCATAGAGATGAACGTCCCCGAGCGTGTGGACGAAATCTCCAACCTCCAGTCCTGTCGATTTGGCCATCATGGCAGTGAGCAGGGCATAGGAAGCGATGTTGAAGGGCACTCCGAGGAATAGGTCGGCACTGCGTTGGTACAGTTGGCAGCTCAATCGTCCATTGGCAACATAGAATTGAAAGAGCAGGTGGCAAGGGGGCAAGGCCATCTGCGCTACGTCGGCGACGTTCCATGCGCTGACGATCATCCGTCGGGAGTCGGGAGTTTGGCGGATCTGCTCCTCCACTTGCTTTATCTGGTCGATGACTCGCCCATCGGGGCATAGCCAAGAGCGCCATTGCTTGCCGTAGACCGGACCGAGTTCGCCGTTTTCGTCGGCCCATTCGTCCCAGATCGAGACGCGATTCTCCTTGAGGTATTTGATGTTGGTTTCTCCTTTGAGAAACCAGAGGAGTTCGTGAATGATGCTGCGCAGGTGGATCTTTTTGGTGGTCAGCAGCGGAAATCCGTCGGACAATCGAAATCGCATCTGAGCTCCAAAGAGGCTTCGTGTCCCCGTCCCTGTGCGATCGCTTTTGATGTCTCCCTCGGAGAGGACACGTTGCATCAAGTCCAAATACGGTTGTTCGAGCGATTGCATGTTCTTGGGTCTTTCATCCAAAGGGAGAGTTGGCCGTTCGGTCCGGATCGCTACGGTTTTCGAGCCGAGAGTGTCCAGTGCCGATCGCTGGACATGGCCACACAGTCGGCTGGCAAACCCGCATCGGTGGCAAGAGAGCGAATCTCGTCGAGGCTCAGCGCCGCGTGGAGGCTTTGCCGAAGCATCTGTTGCGAACTGGGTGTTTCATGGGCGGCATAGGTAGAAACCAACGATTCTAACTGCACTAGGCTTGCTGGCCTGCACAGGTCGCGCACAAAAAGCAAACCGTTGGGCCGAAGTACTCGCATTGCCTCTTTAAAAAAAGTCTCATGCGAGGGCAAGTGATGCACCAGCGAGTTCGACATGACCGTGTCAAAAAAATGGTCTTCGAAAATCAATTTTTTCGCATCCCCCAGATGAAGCTGGATACGTTGGGTGAGGCTGTTTATCTCCAGCCGGTATCGGGCCAAGTCGAGCATCACACTCGATGCGTCCGTCGCCATGACGCGAACGTCTTCGTTCCGTAAGCAGAGTTCAATCGGAATGAGCGCCGTTCCGGTCCCTAAATCCAAGCAGTCCAGGCCAAGTGGGCCGGCAGCAAGCAGATCGGTGACAAAGTTGCGGTTGACCTCGGTATGATCCATGTCGTTGTACTGGACGGCTTCATCGCGGTCATTCATAACCTCGGGCTCGAGAACTCGAGAGAGCATGTTCGGGACTCCAGTTGAAACTGAGCAGGTAGGACTTAGCAGGTAGGACTTAGCAACACGAGTCGGCAGTCGAGTCGCTCGCACCGCGGCGTCGAGGCCCGGGGATTTCCTTGCCCGTGTGCGAGATACGATTATTGGCATCGACGAATACGACTTTGGGTTCGGGAATACGAAGTTCCTGAGCGGTTTCTTGCAGGAAGCCAAAGGTCGCGATGATGATCACATCGCCGGGTCGGACGAGGTGGGCTGCCGCGCCGTTGATGCAAACGTCGTTGGAGCCTAGTTCTCCCAGGATCGCGTAAGTTTCCAATCGGGTGCCTCGCGTCACGTTCCACACATGCACCGCTTCGAAGGGGGCGATGCCGGCAGCGATCAGCAAGTCGGGAGGAAGAGTCAACGAACCTTCGTAATGAAGATCCGCTTGCGTGACGGTGGCACGATGAATTTTAGATCGAAGGAATTTTCGGAACATGGATTAGATTGTGCCGAAATTTGTAATCCATGGCTAGCCGAAACAAAAAATCAAAGCTCTCTGCTTGAGCCGTGCCGCTTTTTGGGGAGCGGACGGCTTGCGCCTTTGCGAGCTTGGCCAAAAACTACTTCTTGGCGGCTTTTTTGACGGTCGCTTTTTGTGCGGTAGGCTTGGCTGCAACTGGTTTCGCAACGGCCTTTGCTGGAGCTGGTTTCTTGGCGGCAGCCTTCTTGGCCGCTTTGGGAGCCGCTTTTTTCGTTTCAGCTACTTTCTTAGCCGGAGCAGCCACCGCTTTGGTAGCGCTTTTCTTGACGGCCTTATCGGTTGACGCTGGTGTGGATTTGACCGCCTTCTTGCCTCCAAAAATCCCTTGCCAGCCATCTGAATACTTTTCGTTGGTTCCAACCCGCGTAATTGTCACTGCATCACCTTTTGACCAAAACTGAAACGATCTATCTATAAAACGATCGTCGTGAGCAAAACGTAAATAGTGCACGCGACGCATTCTCAAAGGACAAGTTAGCGGAACTCGGTTTGTCTGGTCAATACGTTTTCAACAATCAATGCGAGTTCGAGATCGATTTGATGCGAGTTTCTTCCATGTCGATCTCGCGTTCCATCTTTTGGCAGAGAGACTCCTCGATGATGGTTTCGCGCACCAGTTCGTGAAGTCGGTCGCGCTGGGCGTTGAGCACTCCCGTGAAGGCCTCTTGGCAAACGGGTGATTGGGTCTCGAGCACCGTTTCATCCTCCAGTTCCAAACGCACCAGCCAATGGTCGGCATGCGCCCGAAAATGCGAGCGCAAGAAATCGATCTCGTGGTCGGGTACCCCGGCGGTCCGACGTCCGTCGAGGTATACGTTGGCTGCCGCCAATAGGGCGAGCCTTGCATCGATCTCCTGATGCGAACGCGATGGCCCGGTTTCGGAGACAATCAGCTTCCTTACGACCCACGGCAGCGAGAGGCCTTGCACGACCAAGGTCCCAAGAATCACGACGAAAACAACGAATAGCAAGAGATTCCGGTAGGGAAAATCCGAGGGCAACGCCATGGCGGCAGCCAACGATACCACCCCCCGCATGCCCGTCCAACCGATCAGAAGCAAATGGCTCGTCGGGGGTGCCGCATCCCGTTCGCGAATCGTTGCCGACAGGAGTCGCGGCAGCCATGCCGCAGGAAACACCCAAACGATTCGCACCGCGATGGTAACGACCAAAATGATCACTGCGTCCAAAAAGAGCCAGAGCAATTGCTCTTCGTTGGCGACGAACCGGACGACTTCTCGCATTTGAAGCCCGATGAAGATGAACGTCAGTCCGGTCAGGATAAAGACGACGCTTGCCCAAACCGCATTGGCATGCAAGCGTGTCGCAGCGGAAAACAAAGTCGTTGCGCGCTGGCGGACCATGAGACCGGCACACACGACTGCCAAAACACCGGACACGTGGATCGCTTCGCAAATCAAATACGCCGCAAACGGGGTGAGCAACGTGACCACGGTCTCCATCAATGGCTCATCCATCCGCTTGTGGATGGCGATCACGGCTTTTCCTACCAAGAAACCGACCGTCAGCCCGCCCACGGAAGCGATGAGAAACTGCGAGACGGCACCCGATACCGTGAAATGCTGGCCTGCTGCCACCGCCAACGCCACCCGATATGCGACCAAGCCCGACGCATCATTGAGCAAGCTCTCGCCCTCGAGGATCACGATGATTCGGCGTGGGACTCGCAGCCTTTGCGTCACTGCGCTGGCCGCAATCGCATCCGGGGGTGAGATGATCGCGCCCAGAGCAAACGCAGCCGGCCATGGCAAACCCGGGAATATCCAATGCGCTACAAAACCCACCACCAAGGTCGTGACCAAAACCAAACCGATGGCAAGCAACGCGATCGGTCGTATGTTCTTTTTGAAATCGTCAAACGGGGTCTGCCAGGCGGCCGCATATAGCAACGGGGGCAAGAAGATCAGGAAAACAATATCCGGCGTGAGCTGGACATTTGGCAATCCCGGCACCAATGCAATCGATACGCCTACCAAAACCATCAACGTGGGATACGGAATGGACCAGGTTCGCGTCCAGAATGCCAACAGGGTGACGAGGCACAGCAGAACCAGAACCGTCGAGACTTCATACATGCGATAGCTTGCAATTTGGAACAGGTATGTTTCGGGGAATAATGCAGGCTGTAACGAGAAAACCGCTATTTCAGCCAACTTTTGGCACCTGCACTGCCGATAAAGTCGGTGGTATCAGGTTTGCCGCTCGTGCTCATTGTAGTGAACACGCGTGTCAAGCCGATTATTCGACGGTTTCAAGGCATAACAGTGCCGACCAGCAGGTGTATAAAGCATCTGTTCCAATGGGGGAATTGTAGTTTCTGAAGACAACCAGAGGCTGCGATCGCAAATTTGCGTTGGAGAGATTTCAATGAAGTTGCTCAAAGGCTGGAAACTAAAACTATTCGCCGGATTGGCTCTCGCATCAATTGGCGGGGAACTGCAAGCTCAAAAGCCTGGGAGCTTAGACCCTCGCATGTTGGGCCAGGGACCTCAGATTGGGCCTGCTTCATACCGAATTCCTGGTCCACCTCCAGGCATGCAAGATCCTGGTATGTACGGCGATCCGAACATGTCCGGCGCCCCATCCATGGGAATGCCAATGGGTGTCGATCCCAACTTGCCCCACGTCTCGTGTGGCCCCGAAGGGACGTGCGCTGGCCAATGCGGCGGGCAGTGTGGTGGCGCTGGATGCAATGGCCAATGCGACGGATTGGTGGACCGATTCGGCCGCTCGCCAGTCTCGCTGCTGAGCGCCCTGCGTGGCCGACTCGCAGGATTCCGCGGTTCGCTGCGTCCGTATGGCGAAGGTGGGATCGCGACACAACGCTGGTTTGATATTTCCGCGGAAAGCATCTTTCTGGCGCGAACCAATGGCGGAGCCAATTTCAATACAACCTCGCTCGGCGCTGCAAGCAACAACTTTGTGCTCGGCACCAATAGCGTTCCGCTGGATACGCTCCGCGCCGGTTTGTCCTTGCAAGCCAACGTTCAAGTCGGAGCGGCCTCCAATTTGGAATTCGCCTACTTTGGTTTGAACGAATGGGAAAACACCGCCACTGTCACTTCCACCTCAGCCAATCTGTTCTCCTTCTTAAGCAATTTTGGAACGTTGCCGGCCAACGGCTTTGATGATTCGGACCGTTCGTTAAGTCACACGCTGACCTATTCGTCGACGTTGAATAATGGCGAAATCAACTGCCGCAGGAGGTGGTCTGAGCCCGCGGGATTCTTCCAAGGAAGCTTCCTGTCCGGCGTTCGCTACCTCGACTTGGACGAACAAGCGATGTTCTCGACACGCGGCGAAAACAACAACACCGCTGCCAACAACGGCCTTCGCTTCCTCGATTACAACACCAACACACAGAACAGCTTGGTCGGTTTCCAAGTCGGTGCGGACCTTTGGTACAACGTGATGCCCGGCGTGAAAGTCGGCGTCGAAGGCAAGTCAGGTATCTTCAACAACCGGGCTCATCAGATCACCTCGATCACCGCCAACTCCTTGGCCAACGCGGTTGAGGAAGATGTTCTCTCGAACCGACTCGCTTACATTACTCAGATCGCACCTCAAGTGTCGTATCGCCTCAATCACTCGTGGGCCGTACGCTCGTCGTACCAGTTCATGTATATCGACGGCGTGGCGCTTGCATCGGAAAACTTCAATCCTATTCCCCCAACACAACTGCTAAACGTTGGACGGACTCCCAGGATCGAAACGGACGCCGAGATCGTTCTCCAAGGCTTCACCGTCGGGGCTGAATACACTTGGTAACGCTGACTTAGGTGCAACTTTTTGTTAAAAAACTTGCGAGACCCGAGGGACTTTCCCTTGGGTTTTTTTATGACCGGGCGGCTTCCCGCTCCGTTGGAAGCCTACCCGCTCGATCGATCCCGCTCAACCGTTGGATCCCCTGCCGAGAGTTTCGCATCGTTCGCATCAGCGGAGCGCGGGGGATTGGGGCGAACTGAACTGGTTCAGCAATCGCTGTGTCGAATCTCGAAAACCCAGCAACGCTTGATCCTGCAGCAAATGACCCTTGTTCGCTTTCAGGATCGAGAGTGCGAGCGACTGGCGGCGCATCCAGTGCTCCGGAGTAAAATTTCGCACGTCGGTAAAAGGGACCTCCATTTTTGGTGCAATTTTTGGGACGATATGGAAACCATCGCTGGCCCGAACCAACGAAAAGTGCATGGTAATGTACAATCCGACCACTCCGAATAACAACCCTGCCACAAAACTGCCAAATCGATTCATCTGCTAAAACTCCATTTCCAGGTGTACCGTTTGAGGCATTGTTTACTCATTGCGGGGGGGCGATGTCCAGACCAACGAAAGGGAACCTATGTCAAAACCAGCAATTTCACAGACGCCGAACTCCGCCATCTGGGACTGGAAGCTTCCCCAGTTGTTCATTCGTCGGTGCCGTGAAAAGGGTGCGAAAATCAAGATTTCGGACTCGACCGGCGCGATGGTGAGCGGCAACGATCTCCTGCTCCGCACGCTCGTTCTGAGAAGGATCCTCAATCGTGTCGTATTGAAAAAAGATGAGAAGTATGTCGGTATTCTGCTGCCCCCGACCGTCCCCGGGGCCTTGACGAACTTCGCCGTCACTTTGTCTGGACGCGTGGCCGTCAATCTCAATTACACCGTCAGCAATGCCATCGTCAACAACTGCATCGAACAGTCGGGCATTCAGAATATCCTCACCAGTCGCAAGGTGATGGAGAAGTTTGATATCCAACCGTCGGCCAATTTGGTCTACATCGAAGACTTGAGAGAGCACGCGACCGTCGCCGACAAGCTCGTATGCGCTGTGGCCGCCAAGTTTGTTCCGCTGCCGATGCTATCGAATTCGCTCGGCCTGAACAAGCTTACGCCGGAGGACATTTTGACGGTGATTTTCACTTCCGGTTCGACCGGCAATCCCAAGGGGGTGCCGTTGTCGTTTATGAATGTTGCATCGAACGTTCAAGGCTTCGACCAAATCATTCGCGTATTGGATAGCGATAATTTTTTAGGCGTGCTACCGTTCTTCCACTCGTTCGGATTCACGGTCTGCTTATGGGGAGCGATGACGTTGCCGTCGTCGGGGTCGTATCATTTCAACCCGCTGGACGCGAGGCAGATTGGCAAACTGGTGCAAGCCAACAAATCGACCGTGGTGCTTGCGACTCCTACGTTTTTGAGGACGTATCTGCGACGCATTGAGCCGGAACAATTCAAGACAGTAGAAGTGGTGGTTGTGGGTGCGGAAAAGATGCCGATGGCCCTGTTTGATGAGTTTGAAAAGAAGTTTGGAATCCGACCCATCGAAGGCTACGGTACGACTGAATTGAGCCCGGTGGCCGCCGTGAATTTGCCTCCCTCTCGAGCAGTCGCTTCGGACAAAAATGCGGGAATTCGCGAAGGTTCGGTGGGCAAACCGCTGCCGGGCGTGTCGGCCCGGGTCGTTTCGTTGGAGGACGGCTCGACGCTTGCAATCAACGAGCCCGGCATGATCCAAATCTCGGGTCCCAACGTCATGAGTGGCTACCTCAATCAGCCCGAACTGACCGCGAAAGTTTTGCAAGACGCTTGGTATGCCACGGGGGATTTGGGCTACATCGACGCGGACGGATTTGTGTTCATCACGGGACGCCAAAGCCGATTCTCTAAGATCGGAGGAGAGATGGTTCCCCATATTCAAATCGAGGAAGCCATTGTCGAAATCGTGGGAGAAAGCGAAGAGGTTCTCAACGTGGGAGTGACCAGCGTCCCGGACGAAAAGAAAGGGGAAAGGATCATCGTATTGCATACCAAACTCGACAAAACTCCGAGCGAGATTGTCAGAGCCCTATCGGCCAAAGGGTTCCCCAATCTCTTCTTGCCCTCCGAAGATAGCTTTATCCAAGTGGACGCGATCCCGCTTTTGGGGACCGGAAAACTGGATCTGCGGGGCTTGCAACAGTTGGCTAAAGACAAGGTACAGGAAGCGTCATGACCAATATGCCGTCGACCAACCCCTATGAATCCACATCCGAATCTCCACCCGAATCCGCATCCAGTGCAGCGCTCGCAGACGACTCGTCCAAATCGCCGAACATTTTAAAGGATCGTTCGTTTTGGGGGCTCGCGATCACGCAGTTCTTCGGTGCGTTCAACGACAATTTGTACAAGCAGTTGATGCTGCTGTTGGCGATCCCTGCGATCGGTGCGAACATCAGCGAAGATACGCAGGGTTGGGCAACCACGGTCTTTAGTTTGCCGTTCGTTTTGCTGAGCAGTTTGGCGGGTTATCTGTCCGATCGGCATAGCAAAAGCCGCATTATTGTGCTTTGCAAAATGGCCGAGATTGCCATCACATTGCTGGCGGTGGTCGCATTCCTTTCGTATGCGCAACTCGGAGACGTGGGGACTTGGACGGTGCTTGTCTTAATGGGGGTTCACAGCACGTTTTTTGGGCCGAGCAAATATGGGATCCTTCCAGAGTTGTTTCGCAAAGAAGAGCTGCCAAGGGCCAATGGACTGATTTTGATGTCGACGTTTTTAGCGATCATCTTGGGGGTCGTAACGGCTGGGTTGCTCAAAGACTTGCTGGTGGTCAAGAATGCGGACGGGACGGCGGACTATCACAACCTGTGGATCGGTTCGCTGGTTTGTACCGGCATTGCGGTGATTGGAGCGATCACTTCGTTGATGATCCGAAGCACGCCCCCAGCGCAACCCACCGCCGAACTTTCATTTTCGGACCTGGGTTTGCCGGCCCCAATCCGCAAGCTTTTGAGCAAAGACAAATCGTTATCGTTTGCGATCGTGGTATCGAGCATGTTTTATGTCGTGGCCGGAGTTGTAATGCCGACGGTGAACAGCTTGGGGAAATTGCAACTCATGCTTGCTAGCAGCACCGCCATCAGCATCCTCACCGGCGGGCTGGCTATAGGCATTATCATCGGTGCGGTTCTCGGCAACATTGTGTTCAAGCGAATGGCACCGTCCCGGCAAGTCCACTTGGGGACCTGGGGGATGATTGTTTCGTTGATGGCGCTGGGGTGTTGGAAAGCGGGCGGAGATCATTTGTTGGGCTATTGGGGCGCGTTATTGGGTCTGGTCACGACCGGGCTCGCGGCCGCTGTGTTCATCATTCCCCTTCAAGTCTTCGTACAAAAAAGGCCGCCGTCGGAATTGAAAGGGCGGATGATAGGAACGATGAATTTCGCGAATTTCGTCGGGATTCTCATCGCAGGACCGCTTTATCAAGGTTTTCTGAACGCGGCCAGTTCGCTCCATTGGCCCGTTTCTTCTATCTTTTGGATGCTGGCAGGGCTGTTGGTACCCATCGCCCTGGTGTACCGACTCCCTAAAACCGAATCATGAACGCGTTGTAGACATTTCGGCATTTCTAACCAATAATGTTGGTTACGCTTTTATATGAAGCGAGCGGCAGCTTGAAGTATCCCAGCAGGAAGCATGAGCGAGGGGCAGTTCTGCAAGCCACTCACTCAAGTATCGGCTTATGATTGGTATTTTTCACATCGCCGCGCGGTGTATTGCTTTGCGGGCGGGAATATCTTCGGAGACTTGGATTATGCACAAGGCCTTTGCTTTTTTTGGATTCGCTTCGATCCTCTTTGTGTCCCAGGGATGCGGAGGCAAGAAAGAGGTGGCTGCTGTTCCACCGCACCTCGCACAACCCTCAGGTGGCCCGTCCGGTGCGAAAGCGGGCGAAGGAGACTCGTCCGGAGGCTACAACCCCAATCCTCCCTCGGCTGGAAAACTGGGTCCACCCGACGATAGTGCCGGCGGATACAACCCGCAACAAGGCCAATCGGGCGGCGCTCCCACCCCCATGGATATGGGCTATGGAGGCGGTTCGGAAGGGTCCGGGTCAAGCGGCTATGGCGGACCTCAATCAGGCAGCGGTTCAGGGTACGGTGGCCCTCAAGGATACAACGGCCCACAAAGCAGCGGTGGCCCCCAAGGCAATCCATCCTCGCAGCCCAATGGCAATCCACAAGGCCAAGGAGGTCGAAACCAAAACCGGCCCGTCGCTCCCAAACCGTTGACGCTCAAAGAGCAATCGGTCGTCGCGTTCCAATTGGGAAACCCCAAACGGGCTTACGCATTGCTACAAGCTCACGCGTTGCACTTGCCCGATGACGAAGCTATCGAAGTGCTCAATGACTATCGATGGGCCGCACACCGCAAACGCCCACAACTGGGCATCAACGTCGCGGTCGGAGTGACCCTCAAGAATACTTCCAATGGAAACGATTTGTCCCCCATCGGTGCGGAACTGAAAAACGGAATGGGCGGCGGCGGAATGGAGTACGGCATGTCTCCCCCCGGCGGGATGGGCGGCCCTGCCAACGCTGCCAATGCAGCAAAATCAAAGACCTTTGCAGAAACAACCGGCGCGCTCGGTTCTGCACTCGCAGCAGCTTTTAAAGAAAGCCACAGCAAGGGCAACTGGTCGCCCGCCTTCAAAGAATACTCGCTCGGCACTCCGAGAGGGACCGCTTTCGGCGGTGCGAACGGTGGCTTTGCCGGCGGTGGTTTCGGCGGCGGTGGCGGTTTCGGCGGCGGTGGCGGTTATGGCGATAGCACCAACGAACCCAATTACGGCGGTTCTCAATCCGCAGGATTCCAAGAGGGAGAGGGGAACCAAAGCAGTGGCTATCCCGCGGGCTATGGTCAGCAACAAGCTGGCAACGGCGGCGGAGCTTATGGAAACATGGGCAGCGTTCCCTCCGACTATCCCGATGGCAAAGGCAATCCTGGCGGGAACTATCCTTCGATGGCCACCGGATATGGACCGGGAGCGCCCGGCGGTGGACCACCCACCGAAGCGTCCGGTCCCAGCGCTAACAATCCAGGCGCTGGCCTCAAAGGAAAGGGTGGTGGCAATATGTCTAGCCCGCTGAAGTTGCTGCAAGGCAAAGGGGGCTTTGGTGGCATCGTTGAAGAAGGAGGCGGATATGGCGGACCGGCCGGAATGGGTGGCCCAGCAGGAATGGGCGGACCAGGCGCTCCCGCTTTCGGTGGCTCCGGTTCCGGATTCGGTGGCATGGGTGCCGCACCCGCTCTGGGCGCAAACGCAAAACTACCTCCCGGCTCAACTCCTGTTGCTCCGTGCTTGGTCTACATTGGTGTCGACGAGACCGCCAAGCTGGTCAAAAAGGCCGCGCAAGAAGGCTACGACGCTCTGATTATCTTCGATGTAAAAGTCGGCTTGAATCGCATGATTGGCAAGGTAACCAACGACACCTCCATCAGCGTCGTGCAGCCAAATTTGGTTCCAAAGGAAGTTAAAAAGGTCTGCAGTGTCAGCGCATTGAACAACATTCAAGCAGCCAAGAGCGTCGCCAAAGGAGATTCCGATGGCGTCGAGGAAGCGATCAAGAAAATCATGAAGGGAACCGAGGAAGCCTTGGTGTTGCAACCGATTCCAACCATCCTCACAACCGACATGATTATGAACAAACGCATACCCGCCCTAGTAAAGGATGCTGAAGCGTCGGCGCTCGAACGGATGAGCGAAGTCAATCTGTATTTCAGCAAAGGCCTGATCGATGAATCGCAAAAGGCAGATGCCTTCGAACAAATCGATGGAGCGTCCGGCAAACTCATCGCAACCGGCTCGCCTGCCGAAAAGTTGGCAGCCCTTGAAAAGTTGCTTGAGCGTGAATTCAAGTAGACCCGGAACTGGCTGAGGTAACCCGTTGTATGGTTTGGACGAAAACAAGCAAGGCAATAGGGGCAAGCGGATTCTGTTGCTTGTTCCTGGCCCGAATCCTGTGCTTGGCGCAACTCGACGAAAACCAGCAGGCAGAGTTCTTTGAGAAAAGTGTAAGGCCACTGCTGGTCGCCCATTGTCTGGAGTGCCACTCCAAAGAGACGGAGACTAACGGCGGTCTCGCTCTCGATTCGAAAGCGGGTTGGATGGTCGGTGGGGACTCCGGGCCTGCGATCAACCCCGCCGATTGGACAAGCAGTTTGCTGTGGCGAGCGGTGGAGTACAGGAATCCCAAGCTGCAAATGCCACCGGATTCAAAACTATCCGACCAAGAGCGCGAAGTCATTAAGTCTTGGTTGAGCAACGGGGCTTTCGATCCCAGAGTCGGGGCCCCTTTGACTCCCACCAAAAAGTCCACGGCCTTGCCGGTGAATGAAGCGCAATCGCATTGGGCTTATCGACAGACGCAGGAAAGCCTCGTTCCCCCTCAAGAGATCCCGACCGGGAATTCTATCGATGCTTTCTTGGCCAAAGCCCAGGTTGCGATCGGTATCGAGCCTAGCGAACGGGCGTCCCCGTCGATCCTGGGGCAGCGATTGCTGGTCGATCTGCACGGTCTGCGATCGTATCGATGCGACGACCTTGCCGGCGAAACAAAGCGATGCGCCGAAGTTCCCTACGATGCGCAGGTCGATGCGTTGCTCGCTTCGCCACGTTTCGGGGAACGGTTTGCAAGGCATTGGATGGACGCCGTGCGATTCGCGGAATCGATCACTTTGCGCGGATTTGTCTTGCCGGACGCTTGGCGTTACCGCAATTACGTGATCGATTCCTTCAACGCGGACAGGCCGATTTCGGAGTTTATTCGGGAGCAGGTTGCGGGCGATTTGATGCGATCGGAAACGCTTCACGACAGGCAGCGACGGTTGATCGCCACCACCGCGTTGGCGCTCGGAGACACCAATCTGGAGGAACAGGACAAAAAGCAGCTCGAGATGGACTATGTCGATGAGCAACTGGACATGATCGGCAAGGTCTTCTTGGCGCAAACGATCGGCTGCGCGCGTTGCCATGATCATAAATTCGATCCCATCCCCACCAGTGACTACTATGCGCTTGCGGGGATCCTAAAATCTTCGGTGGCCATGGAT